>JAGRPD010000597.1 GCA_020439875.1 Verrucomicrobiales bacterium | reverse complement strand
ACTCACCTGCCAGCGGCCCAGTTCGGTGCGCGCCTCCGCCGTCAGTCGCGCCATGACCAGCTCCCCATCGGCGTTGAGGAGTGCCGCCAAATCCCGCGTCTCATCCATCCACACCAGACTCATCTGCGGATTCCGATCCGCCGGCGTCAGCGTGTTTTCATCCCGCCAGTGGATTTTGCCCGTCGCCAAATCCAGCGCCTGAAGGCCGTGATGACGATCCAAAAAAAACACCGTCCCCTCCTTCTCCAACGGCGCAGCCATCAGCCCGCACAGGCCTTCTTCATCTTTCCACGCCAGCTCCACAGCATCTCCGGCGGCATTCAGTCGCAACGCCCGCGCCCCATGCCAGTAGCTGGACACCAGCAGCAGCCCGTCCAAATACAGCGGCTGAGCAATGCTGACCCCGTAACGAATCGGGTAAGGATAGCTCCACAGAGTGCTCCCCGAAGCGGCCTCCAAGCCCATCACACGGCCCGGCCCCCACTGGATCACTTGCCGCCGCCCACCATGAGTCACCACCATCGGCGTACAATAACCCGCCGCATCATCCCCGCCCCGCCAAACTTCCTCTCCCGTGGCCGCCTGCAACGCCACCACGCAGCCCTCCGGCTGCGCACCCACATGAAGCAAAATGTTTTCCCCCTCCCGCACCGGAGAGGCCGCAAATCCCCACTTCGGTTGGCGGGCACCCAGCTCCTCCACCACATCCCGATGCCAACGCTCCACCCCGGTGGCCGCATCCCAGCAGCCCACCCTGCCTGTCGCACCCAGCGCAAAAGCCGCTCCCTCGCTCAGGGTCACGCTGGATCGCGGACCATTGCCGTACTCCAGAGACGCGTAGCGCACCGGCCACTCCTTCACCCACAATTGGGTGCCGTCTTCAGCAGAAAAGCACCGCAGCCGCTCCCGCTCCTCCGGCTCCGTCACCCGCTCCATCAGATACACCCGGCCATCCGCCACGGTCACCCCACCGAAACCACCGCCCACCTCCACCGTCCACCGACACTGCGGCTCACACGCCGCAGGATCGGCGGGCACACCCGGAGGATTCCACCGCCCATCGTGCCCCGGCCCACGCCACTGCGGCCACTCGGCCGAATGACCGCAAGCCATCCAGAAGGTCATCCAACTCAAAATCCATCGGAGCATCACGGTTTTACGCAGTGACACCCAAGATGATTTCAGTCGAGACTTCTCTAATAGGCCCGAATGATCTCAATCGCCGCTTCGATCGCAATCGACGTAGCCACCGAATCACGTTGAATTGCCTCCCGAGAAGGAACACCAAACTCCCGCCCAGATCTCGTGGTCATTTTGGCCACCGATTTGGATGTGAATTCCGCCGCCTTTTTGAACCGCTTCAGAAGGGCGGGTGAGATCAGCGCGGAAATATCCGCACCTTCTTTTTCCGCCACACGCCCTGCTTCCAGCAACGCAATCACCGTCGTTGGCGTGGTCGCATGGGCCTCTTCGAGAACCCCACCGACTTTCTTTTTCGGATCGTAGGTTCGCTTTGCGATGAATGAGCGGACGGCCCAACGGTGATATCCAAGGACGAATCGCCGATCGCGGGCGATATCCACCGCCTTCTTCAATCGCCCGATGCCTTTTTCGAGATCTCCTTTCAAAACCTCCCCGGCTTCGCCCCGTTTCCGATCCGCCTTGCGTCGTTCCTCCACGGTTTTGAGAAACGCGTATTGCGCCTCCGCCTTCAACATCTCGCGGTAGATGCATTCCGCGTAGATGGTGGCTGCATCATCCAAGGTGATGGACTGGTAACGCGCATACCTGTCATGAAGATCGGAAAACACCGGCTGAATTTGGCGCAAATCGCTCAGGGACAAAGTCTTCCCCGATTCCGTCGTCAATGTCACTCCATCCTTCAAAGCCTCGTCTATTTTGGCCCGCGCCGCCTCGATCGTCACCGCTCGATGATGAGCCTCAAACACCCAATCATGGATCACGGCAGCAAGCGTAAAGTCAAACGGCCCCAAGCTGTCCACCTCCCACAAAAATCGGGGAATGCTGGCACCATCAAAGAACATGTCTTCCGGCACAATTTTCCACGGAGCATCGACTCCATGGCAGGGGGTTTGTGTGATGAATCCAAACCGATCGTTTTCTTCTTCTGCCTGTTCGAACCAAGTCAAATTGGGTGCGATAGGCACCAGCGTGACTTCATTTTCGAAGGTTCCGATCTGATTGGTTTTCCTTCGAGCCTCCATCTCCTTCCCGGTACTTTTTCCCGCTAGAGGAGCGGCCACCGTCGCGGCGACACGAGCCACATTGCCCAACAGGGTTCGGCTGATCACGCGATCTGCGCGGATGCCAAGCTCCTTCGACTCCCCCTTATCCCTAACGCTGCTGCAACCGCTCAACGCCACTCCCATTAAGATTGAAACAAGAAGATTTGTCGTTTTCATCAGATTGTTTGGTTTCCGTCTTCCTGTGTGGTTACAGCTTGATCCCCAAGCCGATGGTGATCATTTCCCGATCCTGAAAGGTCGGCGCGGCCTGACCGCTCACATAGGCGGCGCGCAGAGTCAATGGCGACCGACTGTTGAGAGAGCGCAGAAAAAGATCCACGAACGCGGAGTGCGAAACAAAGGTATCACCACCATCCAAGGCCGTGTGGCAAGTGAGACTGTAGCCCAGCTGAACCCGCCGATGGAAAAAGGACGTCCCTGCCAGGATTCCGTATCGGGCGAACGCTCCGGAGACGTCATCCAAGGAACTCACTCCCGATCCATCCGCCAAATTGAAGCCAAAAAACGGACGGACCGAAAGCGTCGTGGCCGCTGAAAAAATGGGATCGGTCGCATCGATTTCAGAAATCTTATTGGCGGAAAAACGCTGATAGGAATCCGGAGCGGATTCTCCTAACAAAGATTTCGGCTTAGGATACTTTTTGAGACTGAAACCCATGCGTTTGGGCACATCCATCAATGGGATTTCACGCCCGAACAACCACCACACAGGTTCATACCTCACCAGCAGACCCAGGCTATCCTTGTCCGTGATGTTGTCTTTGGTATAGGCGACTCCCAACCTCAGCGCCTGCTTGCGATCGGCGGCGTGGATCCAAGCGGGACGCATGTTCAGCATCGCAAAGAAGGTGTGGTTATCGACCGGCGCATCTCCCGCTTTCAGCCGGTGCATTTCTGCACCGACAGTGAGGTAAAAACCGTTGCGTTCCGCTCGGTATCCCAGGCTCCGCATCGACGAGGGCAGGTACATGTCCACCATGATGCCGCCATCCACGGTGTAGTCCTCCTGACCATCCACCCGACTCCAACTGAACTGAGCGGGCTCCGAGGCCCCTGGCACCCGATCAAAGGAGCGCTGAATCCGCAAGGTCCACCGCCACGAATCTTCCGTGAGGAGAAAGGGATCCCCATCCGGAAAGTCCAGATCCTCATCCAAGGTCTCCAGCCGACCGGTGACGTGTGGACCGAGTTTTGAGTTGGCCTTCGCTTCACGTTTCGAATCCGTTGAAGTCAGCGAATCTTCGTGATTCTTGGATAGGACCAAACCCACACCAGGGCGGAGCCAGAAGTTCCACCCATCGCGTTGATAATCAGGGATCGGCAGAATCGCTGCTCCGCTATCGGGAGATGCTTGAGCCCTAACGAGGTCCGGGACCAAGAGTCCCGCCAACAGATACGCTCCACATTGGAAGCAGGTGCGCGTTTTCATGTCACCTGAGATGTTGCTCCTTTTAAAAGAAACGTTTCAACCCGAATCCTCAATAATTTGGTCGATTTTTTGTGAAATTTCTCTTTTTGACGCTCAATCTAGTTCCTTCAACGATGGCGCTCGCTTCTCCCCCGGTGCAAAATCGCTTTTCGTCCCCGCCGACCTCGATCAAACTCTGCCCCATGAATTCCCCCTCACAGCTCGGTGGGAGCGTTGCCCTCGGCCTGCTGTTCATGTTCTCTCTCCCTCCCTCCACCCACGCTGAACCACCCGAGTATCCTCAGGCGCGGCGATCCGATCACACCGACATGCTGCACGGTGAATCGGTGGCAGATCCATACCGTTGGATGGAGGAAATCGACGCACCAGAGACCCGCCGCTGGATTGAAGCTCAAAGCGCTCTGACCCGCCGCACACTGGACGCCCTGCTGGAGCGG
>JAGRPD010000596.1 GCA_020439875.1 Verrucomicrobiales bacterium | reverse complement strand
CTGCTGCTGCTGGGCATGGGTCTCATCACCCTGCTGCGGCGTCGGCGCGCAAGAGCCTGAGGCTGGCGCGCGTTTGGCAGGAATGATTCGACGCCCTTTTCTGACTCCCCTTCTGCTGGCACTGGCTGGCACTTTGATTCCCCTCGGAGCCGCTGAGCCCGTGCCGCAGGAGGCACGGGCTTTTGAGGCGAAACTCACCCGCACGGGCGGCTATCGATATCTGCTGGGTTTTCCCCGCGAATACGAGGCAGATCAGGAGGCGAAGTGGCCACTGATCCTTTTCCTGCATGGGGCAGGGGAGCGTGGGACGGACCTGGAGCAGCTGAAAAAGCATGGACCACCGCGATTGCTGGCGGAGGGAAAAGATCTGGGTGCCATCGTGGCGAGCCCGCAGGTGCCGACCGGGGAGGTGTGGGATGCGGATCTGGTGAAGGCGCTGGCGGATGATCTGGCGGCTCAGCATCGGGTGGATCTGGATCGGATCTATCTGACGGGTTTGAGCATGGGTGGATTCGGCACTTGGGAGACGGGTTTGAAGTATCCCGAGACTTTCGCGGCGCTGGCTCCCATCTGCGGTGGCGTGGGCGTACGATTTCTCTCAGCCAGCCGTCTCCAGCGCATGCCGGTGTGGATTTTTCATGGGGCGAAGGATCCGGTGGTGAGTCCGGCGGATTCGCAAAAGATGTTTGCTCAGCTCGAGAAGATGGGGGCACCGGTGAAATTCACGCTCTACCCGGAGGCTGGGCATGACTCCTGGACGGCGACTTACGACGATCCCGAGTTTTGGAAGTGGCTGATGAGCCAGCGCCGCACGGCGGAGTGACGCTGTGGCGCGTGGTGGCTACTCGTTGACGCGCTTCTCGATCTTGATCTGGGGGAGGCCGCCGGTGAGGCGGTTGAACAGATCGCCGAACAGGTTGCCGCCCGTCTCGCGGTGATGCCGCAGCCAGAGGCCGGTGAAAATGGCGGCGCAAAGCAGGAGCAAAATGCCGATGGCACTCATGCAGCCAGAGTCGGTGTCCTCCACGGAGCGCTTCACCCGGCGGGGGACAGGGCGTCCTGCGGCACCCAGAGGTGAAGCCGAGCGGCGCAGGGGCGGTGGCGGTGGCGTGCTGGGCAGGTCAGCGGCTGGGGGCGGTAAAGGGACACCCTCGGGCGGCGGCAGCGAGCTGGGGGATTCCTCGGAGAATTCTGCGTCCTCGGGAGCTTCTTCTTCTTGGGGAGGAGGTGCGCCGACGTAAAAGATGGCCTGGATGTCGCCAAAGGCGAGCCGGTCTCCCTCGTTGAGCAGTGCTTCTTCCACCTGGACGCCATTGACGCGGGTGCCGTTGCTGGAGCCCGCATCCTGGACGTACCAGCCGTCTTCACGCTGCTTGAGGGTGGCGTGATGGGTGGAGACAGAGGGGCAGGTCAGCGCGAGATCGCTATCGCCGCTGCGTCCGATGGTGACGAGGGTGGAGAGGAGTTCGGCGGTCTGGGAGGAACCGTCTTCCAAATAAAGAACCAAGCTAGGCATGATGACGTGGTGAGAGCGGGAATTGGGGGTGCTAACGGTGGCTCCGAAGGAGAAATTGCGATCCGTGAAAGGAATCGCGGGATTTTCCCGATGCAACGTTTATATTCTCGGGAATGGTTGTTCTCATGCGATCGCTGATCTCTCTCTCTTTTCTTGGCCGAGCCGGACGCGCTGGGATGTGTCTGGCCCTGGCGGCTTGGTTGGTTGGTTCGGGTTGGTGCCGTGCGGACGATGAATCTCATGCGATCCGGGGGGCGCAGTCGCTGGCCGTGGCGCTGGAGGAAGATGGTTTTTATTTCCGCGCGGAGCCGTGGGTGAGTGAGATCACCCCTCAGCTGGGCAAAGCGGTGCGGGTGCAGCTTTTCAAAGGCAATGACTACCGTTTCTGTGTGGCGGTGCCGCGTGATTCCGGTGTGAAGATCACGGCGACGGTGTTGGATTTCGAAGGCAAAGCCGGGGGCGATTTGCGGCCTCTGGAAGAGGGATGGGGGCTGGTCTTGGAGTATCGCCCGCGGAAAACGGGCGTGTATGTGGTGGCGGTGCGGGAGCTGGAAGGCTCACCGGCCAAGGCAACGCCCTGCGCGATTTTGGTGGGTTACGAGTGAAGAGCTGAGGTGGGTACAACGCGGTCCAGGGGACCTGGAGCAGCTAAAGCGCTGATGAGTCGCTGAGGCCACCGCAGCGTCGCTTTCATTCGAGTGGATAAGAATCGGAGTTGCGCGGGCGTTAGAGTCGCGCTCCTTGATCGTGCATGCCTGTTGTCACTCTCGGATTGATTCAAAGCAAGGCCTTCTCCAGCTCGGAGGAGGCTCTGCGGGAGCATGAGCAGCGCATCCATGCGGCGGCGGCGCAGGGGGCGCAGGTGATCTGCCTGCAGGAGCTGTTTTTGACGCCGTATTTTTGCAAACGGGAGGAGACGGCGTTGTTCGATCTGGCGGAGCCCGTGCCGGGGCCGACCACCCGCGCCCTGGAGCCGCTGGCGGCGGAGTTGGGCGTGGTGATCATCGCTTCCTTGTTCGAAAAACGAGGCCCCGGTCTCTATCACAACACGGCGGCGGTCATCGACGCTGATGGGCGGTACCTCGGCAAGTATCGCAAGCATCACATCCCCGAGGATCCAGGCTTCAACGAGAAGTTTTATTTCACGCCGGGAGATCTCGGCTATCGAGTCTGGGACACGCGGCATGGCCGCATCGGCGTGCTGATTTGCTGGGATCAATGGTACCCCGAGGCCGCGCGGCTGGCGGCGCTGGCGGGTGCGGAGATTCTATTTTACCCGACGGCCATCGGCTGGCTGGCCAGTGAAAAGGCCGAGCTGGGAGCCGCTCAACATTGCGCCTGGGAGACGGTGCAGCGCGGTCACGCCGTCGCCAACGGCTGTTTCGTCGCCGCCGTCAACCGCACTGGTATCGAGGAAGAGACGGAGTTTTGGGGTCAGAGTTTCGTGGCGGATCCGTATGGCCGGATCGTCGCCCGCGCGGCCGTCGATGCGGAGGAGAATTTGATTGTGCCCATCGAGACCCAGGAAGTGGAAGACTTTCGCAGAATCTGGCCGTTTTTTCGTGATCGGCGCATTGACACTTACGCACCCCTGACCAAACGCTACCTCGATGAGTAAAGCCTTCCCCAAGAACCATCGCCTGCCGGCGGAGTTCGAAACCCAAGAAGCGATCTGGTTGTCCTGGCCGACGAACAAAGAGAGCTGTCCCAAGACGTACAACCGCCTGCAGGACAAGTTCGGCGAGATCGCGGCCACCATTTCCCGCTACGAGAAAGTCCACATTTTTGCCCCGATGCTGGCGCACATGGGCATCCGTCTGTCCATCGCGGACAACGAAGGTGACCTCAGTGCGGTGGAGCTGCACGACGTGCCCACCAACGATGTTTGGTGCCGCGATCACGGTCCGATTTT
>JAGRPD010000007.1 GCA_020439875.1 Verrucomicrobiales bacterium | reverse complement strand
CGGGCCACGCAGCTGCGATGCACGGCACCGCCCAACCAGCCGCCGACCAGGGGTGAGATCAGATACACCACCCACCAGCCCAGCGCGCCGTTGGCGGTGAAGGGCACGGTGCCCCATCCGGCGAGCGACGAAAAAAGCCGGGGTCCGAGGTCGCGCGCAGGGTTGAAGCAGGCCATCGTCAACGGGCCGATCAGGGAGATGAGCAGCGTCACGGTGAGACCGATGTAGCCTGCTGTCAGCAGCTGCGGGGCATCGGGATTGCGCCGATCCGTGACGGTGAAAATGATGAGTACCAGCACGGCGGTGCCGATGATTTCGATCAAGCACGCGCGCCACAGGCTGAGCGACATGCCCGCCTGCGCCAACGGTTTGCCACCGGGATTCGGAAAATATTCGCCGTAGATCATGGCGCTGGCCTCGCTCCCTGCGGCTCCACGAGTGATGCCTTGCGCGGTTTCGTAGGCGCTGATCGCCTCCGCAAACATCGCGTGCAGCACGGCGGCTGCCACCAGCGCTCCCAGCATCTGGGCCACCATGTAGGGCAGCATCCGGCCCTTCGGGAAACCCTGCCAAACCGCCGCCGCCACCGTCACCGCCGGATTCAGATGCGCGCCGGACAGCGCGGCGGTGCAGTGGATGGCTAGGGCGATGCCGATGCCCCAGACGATGGCCACTTGGAACACGCCGACCTGAGCACCCAGAGTGATGGCCGCCGCCACGGAGCCACAACCGAAAAACACCAGCAGGAAGGTGCCCAGAAATTCACCCGCAAAAGCGGTGCGCAGAGGTTTCATGGAGAGATCGAGTGGCGAGAGACGGCCATCTGTCAAGCCCTCACACCTGCACCCGATCGCGATGGGTAGGTGTAGGCCGTCCTGGGCGGAAAAACTCCTTGTGATCTAGCTTCAACACCGTGCCCTCGAAGGCCGCGCTGGTCGCATCGAGCGCCTCCAGCAAGATCGCCGCGAGATCCTCCGGCGCAGCCTCTGCCCGCAGGTTCACGATGATCTGAGCCCGGCTCACTTCATCGTCCAGCAGCTGGCTCAGCTCCGGCACGTAGTCGTTGCGCACCAGATTCACGATCGCCACCTCCCCCGCCAGCGAGTCCGCCGAGCTGAGCGTCATTTTAAAATGGGCCACCTCCGCGTCGCGCGCCTGGAGCCGAGCCTGCACCTCTTCAGCCAGCCTTTTCAGCAGATCATCCGCCTCCACGCCCTCGGTGGCCGTCACGTCCACCGTGGCATTCAGCCAGCCCAGCAGCGCCTCGCCGTCTGCATAGAGGTCGTAGTCCACCTCCATCGTCCGCCGGATGGCCTGCGTGGCGTCTCCATCGAGCCGCTCAAACCACGCCTCCATGCCCACGCCATGCCGTGCCGTCATGCTCATCACCAGGGCATGAGGAAATTCAGCCCGCAACTTTTCCGCCAGCTCCTCCAGTTCCTCGGCACTGAGCAGGTCGCGCTTGTTGATGACGATGACATCCGCCTCCTCGAGCTGCTTTTTGTAAATGTAAGTCACCTTGGTGGAGAAGTTGCCTCCTTCATCCAGGCCAAAGATGCGGCGCGCCCGCACCGGATCCACCAGCACACTCAGCGGCGCAATGTCAAACGCCTCTCCGTAGATCCGGCGCAGGGGATACGTCACCGTGGCCACCAAATCCGTGCAGCTGCCCACGGGCTCGGCGATGAAGACATCGGGCGCGCTCTCGGCACTGAGGCTGCGGGCCGCATCCACCAGCGAATTGAACCGACAGCAAAAGCAACCGCCCGGGATCTCCTCCGTGGCAAAACCCAATGACCGCAACATCTTCGTATCCACCAGCTCCCGACCTTGATCGTTGGTGATCAG
>JAGRPD010000679.1 GCA_020439875.1 Verrucomicrobiales bacterium | reverse complement strand
GGATTTCATCCGAGTTCAAACTCTATCTGATCGTCGAGTTCCAGCGGCTCAAGGATGAAGAGAATGACCGACTTAAGCTCGACTGGAACCTCCAGCGCACCCTCGCCAAGATCAACTACCGCATCCACACCGATGCGATCAAGGAAACACTCATCCCGCCCTCCATCACCAAGACTCAAGCAGGTGCCGTCTATGCCAGCGAGGCCGACCTGCTCAATGTCGCCCTCTTCGGCCAGACTGCCAAGCAGTGGCGTGATGCCCATCCCGAAACCGAAGGAAACATCCGCGATCACGCCCCGCTGGAACAGTTGGTCGTCCTCACCAACCTCGAAAGCCTCAACTCCGTCCTCATTCGCCAGGGCCTCCCGCAATCCGAACGGCTCACTACGCTCAATAGCATTGCCATCAGTCAGATGAAGACACTGCTGGCGGCGAACAACGTAAAGCGCCTCAAATAGCTCTACACGGTTACAACTTCACAACACAACAGGATGGATAAAGGAGCCCACTTCCACCGCTGCGACTTTCAAGTCCACACCCCCCGCGACATCAACTGGCGCGGCGAACGCCCGCAGACCGTTGAGGAGAGGAAGGCATACGCGAAAGAGTTTATCACGGCGTGCCGCACCAAGGGGCTCCACGCAGTAGCAATCACTGATCACCATGACTTTGGCTTCTTCCCCTATCTGAGAGAGGCATCACATGCCGAAACAGATGAGACTGGCATGCTCTTCACGGAGGCCGAACGCATCAAGGTATTTCCTGGGTTGGAGCTAACATTGCCCGTGCCGTGTCAGGCGCTACTTCTGCTGGATGAAGATTTTGAAGTTCACCTACTAAGCTCTGTGCTCAGCCGGTTGGGAATCGCATACAACGCAGCGGAAGAACCGGTCCACCTGCCAACTCAACGATTGGATCACTTGCTCACTTTGGATCATGTGGTGAAGCTGCTTGGTGAATTCGAGCCGACCAAAGGCAGATTTATCCTACTGCCAAACGTTGGCGATGGAAGTGACTCTGTGATGCGCGAAAAATTTGTCGCCATCTACCGGAACATGTCCTGTGTTGGAGGCTATACAGACAAGAAACAAGTTGAGGCGTTAAAGAGGGGGACTCTGGCAAAATTGGACGGCCACAATCTTGAGTTTGATTTCAAAGCTGTGGGTGTTTTTCCAACTTCGGATAACCGGCAGCGAGACTTTGCGCTGCTGGGGGCATTCAGTGCATGGGTAAAATGGTCCGAACCAACTGCCGAGGCTTTGCGGCAGGCGTGCTTGGCCCGCAAGACACGTATTCTACACTCGCCGCCACAAGCTCCCAATGTTGCCATTGGGCGGATAGAAATCTCGAACTCCAGGTTCCTAGGACCGCTCAGCCTCGAATTCAACGACCAGTTCAACTGCTTGATAGGTGGGCGCGGCACGGGCAAGTCCACGGTTCTTGAGTATGTGCGGTGGGCTCTCTGCGACCAAGCGGTTTTGCCTGGAACAACTCAGGAAGAAAACGGCTTCTTCAGCAAACGACTGAAGCTTGTGGAAAACACCCTTCAACCTTATGAAGCGTCCGTAACGGTCGAAGTGCTGAAAAATGGAGTGAGGCATGTCGTCCGCCGAAAGTCACATCCTCATGAGCTTTTGTTGAAAATCGGAGATCAGGCAATGGAGCCCACCACTGAGGGGGAGATCGTCTCACTACTGCCAATTCAGGGATACAGCCAAAAGCAACTCAGCGGTGTGGGAGTGCGAAGGTCAGAACTCCTTCGGTTTGTGGAGTCTGCTGGAACCAGTGAACAGCTTGCCAACTTGGAGAACGAGGCAAGGGATGTCGCCAACGACGTGCGCCGAGCATTTCAGGACGTGGAGGAAAAAAGAGACAGCCTGACCAAAAGCACACATCTCCAACTAAATCTGTCATCTCTCAGGCAGCAAGCTGTAGCACTGAAGCAAAGCCTAGTAGGCCTCACAGAAGACGACCAGGCAGTTCTCAAAGCTCACGAGGCCATATTAGCCGGTCAGACTGCCTTTAGGCAGTGGGAGACCGATCAACAAAATGCACTCGCTGCAGTTCAGCGAAGTCAGCGCGATCTCGCGGCGCTGCCTAGCCGCCTTGCCCCATCCGCAAACGTTGCTGAGAACGATTTGATTTTGCGAGCACAAACTGAAGCGGCGAAGGTGTTTCACGGCATCAGAGCTCATCTTGACACAGCGGCTTCTGCACTTGGTCCCACGAGCCCTGAATGGGAAGAGTTTCGTGAGTTAAACGCTCAATGGGCGGCAAAATGCAGAGAGCATGAAACGAAGCACCGTGAGGTTCAGGGGCGTCTCTCAGCGCAGCAGCAGACACTGGATGAAATAAAAGATGTGGAGCAAAAGATTTCTGCGCTTGAGAGTCAGCTTCATGAGGCATCACTGGCTGCGGAAGGTCTGACTGCAAGCGAGGCCGCCTACACTGAAAAGAGACGCGAATGGGAGGATAAATTCTCCGGGCGAGCCGACATTCTGACGGAACGTTGCGAGCTTCTCACGATGCGCTCTGACAGCTGGATCAGGGCAACGCTGCGACGTGGCGTGATGGGAAAACGGTTGGAGGAACAGATGAGCAGCCAGTTGCAGGGTTCCAGAATTAGAGACCTTGGTGATAAGATAATGAGACTGGCGGATTCTATCTCCAACGCCCCAAGTCCCATGGTCTATTGGCAGGAAGTTTTGGCTGAGCTGGATTCACTTTCTCGAAGCGATAAGAATGTAGATTCCACGCCAGAGTGCCCACATCTGGATAGCGCGGGCTTCAATGCAGGTGATCAATTAAAGATCGCCGAAAGAATCAGCAGGCAGGCGTGGCTCGAAATGTCGCTTATCGAGCTGGAAGATCAGCCAGTGTTTGAGTATCGCCAGAGGGAGGCTGAATACATCCCGTTCAGCGAAGCATCTGCCGGTCAGCAGGCAACTGCACTGCTCCGAGTGCTCTTGAATCAGGAAGGGCCGCCTCTCCTTATTGATCAACCTGAGGACGATTTAGATAATGAGGTGATTCATGAGATCGCTGAGCTGATTGGAGCGGCCAAGCAGCGCAGGCAGCTGATTTTCACATCACACAATGCGAATCTCGTGGTCAATGGCGACGCTGACTTGGTTGTGGCGTTCGGGTATCGTGTGGCCGGTGAGCAATCACTTGGCGAAGTAAAAGCAGAGGGTGCAATAGACCAAAAAGCGGTCAGAGAAAGGATTACTGCCGTCATGGAGGGTGGCGAGAAGGCGTTCTACCTGAGGAAGGATAAATACGGTTTCTGACAGCAGTTCGCCTAACACAGATTCACCGCGTTAACGGCCAACCTCACTTTCAGTTTCGAGGTGGAGGTAATCGCATGGGGACATAATGCGCCCCACGCCCTTGCCCCTTCGGCATGAGGTAGCCTTTCTCGACGAGTTCCTTCAGGCGCAGCTTCACGGTGCTGGGCTTGCCCTTCGTGAGCGTCACGATCTGGCTGAGCGTGAGGGTTTCGTGAGAGGGAAGCAGGGCGACGATCTTTTTCGCAAGCGGGTGGAGGTCTTCGGTGCCCGTGTCTTCGAGGGCGATCTTTTTGGCGAGGACATCCTTTTGCTTCACGAGGGAGCGGAGGAAGAACATGAGCCAGGCTTCCCAGTCGGTCTT
>JAGRPD010000595.1 GCA_020439875.1 Verrucomicrobiales bacterium | reverse complement strand
TACAGCCAGATCGGCCTCATCATGCTCATCGGGCTCGCCGCGAAAAATGGCATCCTCATCGTCGAGTTCATCAATCAGCTGCGCGATGAAGGGCGCGGTTTTTTCGAGGCCATCCTTGAAGGCAGCGTCATGCGTCTGCGCCCCATTTTGATGACCGCCATCTCCACCGTCATGGGGGCGCTTCCACTGATGTTGGCCATCGGTGCCGGCTCAGAGACACGCCGAGTCGTCGGCACCGTCATTGTATTTGGCGTCAGCTTGGCCACCCTCGTCACCCTCTTCCTCGTACCCATGCTCTACGCCCTCATGGGCCGCCGCACCGGTGCCATCGGCGATGTCGCGCGCCACCTGGATGAGCAACTCAGCCAAACCTCTTCCACTAAGCCCTCATGATTCACTCCCGCGCCGAATACCTCAGCTACCTTGAGGCCGACCGACAGGCTCTGGGCCGTGTGAGCCGCCCTCCGCTGGTGTTTTTGCAGGATCCCATCTGGTATTTTCAGCGTCAGCTGCGCCGCCTGGAGTTTCTCCAAAACACCTCCATCCCGCCCTGGCTCCAGCCCCTGCGTCTGTGGACCAAGCTGCAATACAAACGCAGCCGCCTACGGCTCGGTTTTCACATCCCGCCCAACACCATCGGCCCCGGTCTCAACCTCGTGCATGAGGGCGACATCCTCGTTCACGAGCGTGCCCGCATCGGCTCTCATCTGCGCATGAACATCGGCGTCGTCATTGGCATCGGTTCATCGGACGACGCCGTACCCACCATCGGCAATCACGTCGTCATTGAGCCAGGGGCAAAAATTTTCGGAGCCATTCGTATCGCCGATTGGACACACATCGGAGCCAACGCAGTCGTCAATCGAGACGTCGAGGAACCCGGAAAAATCGTCGTCGGCATTCCCGCCCGGGTGGTGAAGCCCAATCCCGCCTGGCCAGGAGCCTCGGCCTGATCACCGACCCCTCCTCAGGCGACCTCGACCAGACGCAAGCGGTAGCGACCCTGCGCGTCGTATTCCAGCTCCACCTCCGCGCCGTAAAGCTCGCTCAAAATCGCACTCTTCAGCACATCGGCCTTGTCCCCTTCTCGCAAGGTGCGCCCGTCTTTCAGCATCAGAACTTGGCCGATGCAGGGCAAGATCTCCTCCACGTGATGCGTCACCAGCACCAAAGCCGGAGCCTCTGCCTGCTCCATCAGCGCCTGCAACCACTGCAGAAATCGCTCCCGCGCCACCGGATCCAATCCCGCGCAAGGTTCATCCAAAATCAGCACATCAAACTGCGCCATCAGCGCCCGACAGATCAGCACCTTCTGCTTTTCACCCTGAGACAGAGGCCCCCAAAGCGCCTCACGCAGATACCCGCAGCCCACCTGCTCCAGCAGCTCCGCCGCCTCTCGCTGCCACTCTAGATTGCGCTCACCCACCAGATTTAGCTTCGCCTCGCGCCCGCTCACCACCGCATCGATCACCGGCTCATCACTTTGCAAATAAGTCGTCAGCGTGTTGGTCACCAGACCGACCCGTTTGCGCACCTCCCGCCAGTCCGTCCGCCCAAACACCGCAGCGCCGAGCTGGATCTCTCCCGACGTCGCCGCGTCATACCCCGTCACCAGATTGATCAACGTCGTCTTGCCGCATCCGTTCGGCCCCAGCAGCGCCCAGTGCTGACCGCGCCCCACCGTCCAGTCCACGCCTTTGAGAATGTCCCGACCCCGGCGAAAGGTCAGACCTTTCACTCGCAGTGCCGGGGGCGGATCCATCATTGCGTCACTCATGCCATGCCTTGATTAGCCTCATCCACCACCCTTTCAAGTCCCGCTCCACTTCCTCACGAAGAAGGCGGCTCAATGCTCGGATCCACCTTTTTCAAAGCCTGCCACAAAGCCGGATCCTCCGGATGTCCAAAAAACAGCACCCGTCCCTCCGCATCCAACAACGCCATCGCCGGAATGCTCGTCAGCCCCAGCATCCGCGAAAAAGGCCGATTCCCCGGCTCCACCAGCCATGGGATCTGAAAATCGCGCTCCCTGCGCACCTTCTCCGCCACCGTCTCAGCATTCTGCGCGTCCGTATTCATCCCCGCCACCACCACACCGTAGGGAGCCAAGTGCTCCGCCTTTTTTCGCAGCTCCGGCATCAGCGCCATGCATGGCCCACACCAGCTCGCCCAAAAATCCACCAGCAGCGCCTTGGACGAACCCAGCACATCCTTCAACGTCGTCGCCCGACCTTGTGACGTCGTCAGGACCTCATTCAAATTCAGCTTCAGATTCGCCATGCGCTGCTCCCGACGCAGCGCGTCGATCACCTGCGCAAACAGCGGTGCCGAACCAGGCAGATTCCAGAACGCCTCTTTGATCGCCGCTTCGAAGGCCTCCTCGTCACGCTGCGCCAGCGCCGCCAAGGCATTGACATACTGCCGCCAACCCTCAAACTCCTCCCGGGTGCGCAGCAGCACCGCGTCCTCAGGGCGATAAGCTTTCGCCTGCATCTCCAGCTCCGGCACGATCGATTGCAAAAACGCCGTATCCTGCCGTTTCAATCCCCACAGCAACTGCGCCTCCAGCATGATCTGCTCCGAAACACCTGCCGCCCGCGCCGCCTGCAAGGCCGCCCCCATTTCCGCCTCCTGATTCTCGGGCCGGAACAACTGCTGCAAAGCCGCTCGCTGTGCCGGTGTGCCCCGCAGCAAATCCGCCGCCAGCTCCGCCTGCTGGGCGTGCGTCCCCAGCGTGAACAGCCCCAGTAAAGCCACTGCCATGAAAAGAGAAACAAGTCGCATGCCTTCACCAACAACGTCGCCAAAGCCCTCGTCTGTCCACCGCGAAAACAGAAATTTCCACCCACCCGCATCGAAGAATCAACTCCCGAGACCCCTGGCCGACAATTTTTACCCTCATTCCTTTGCCCCCCCACCCACACCATGACCAACGTCGCTTAACTCTCCCGAGTCGAGCCTTTGTGCCAGGCAAGCCGGACGGAAGCCATAGAGGCGGGCAGTGACCGCCAGGG
>JAGRPD010000681.1 GCA_020439875.1 Verrucomicrobiales bacterium | reverse complement strand
TGTTGCAAAAATTGCAACAGTTCAAATCGAAGGTGAACGCGAGGTCACCCGCCCGCTGGAATACTACAATCTCGATGCCATCATCTCCGTCGGCTACCGCGTCAATTCCCCCCAAGCCACCCGTTTCCGCATTTGGGCCACCAAGCTTCTGCGCGAATACCTCATCAAAGGCTTCCTCCTCGATGACGACCGCCTGAAAAATGGCCGGTTCTTTGGCAAGGACTACTTCCGCGAGCTGCTCGAGCGCGTCCGCTCCATACGAGCCAGCGAGCGGCGCATCTACCAGCAGATCACCGACATCTTCGCCGAGTGCAGCATCGACTACGATCCCAAGTCCGAAACCACCCGCCACTTTTACGCCCACGTTCAAGACAAGTTCCACTTCGCGATCACCGGCAAGACGTCCGCTGAAATCATCCATGAATCCGCCGATGCCTCACTCCCCCACATGGGGCTGAAAACCTTCAAAAACGCACCCGATGGCCGCGTCCTCAAGTCGGACGCTCTCGTCGGCAAGAACTACCTTCCCGAGGGCGACATCAAAAAGCTCGAGCGCACCGTCTCCGCCTTCTTCGACTACATTGAAGGCATCATCGAGCGGCGACAGACCTTTAGCATGGAAACCTTCGCCACCAGCGTGGACAAATTTCTCACCTTCAACGAATACCGGGTTCTGGAAGACTTCGGCTCCGTGAAGCGCACCGCCGCCGAGGCCAAAGCCACCGCCGAATACGAGAAATTCAACCGCACCCAGAAACTCAACTCGGACTTCGACAAATCGGTCAAAAAACTCGTGCAACGCAACAAACGACCTCAAGAATAACTCACATGACAACCACAAAGAACACACAGAGCACAAAATCCCTAGAAATGAATATTCACTTTTTGTGATCTTTGTGTTCCTTGTGGTTATTTGATTCACTCCGTATAATGACAACCAAGAAACAAAAACTCGAACTCACCTGGATCGGAAAGGAGAATCGGCCGAAGCTGGAGCCGCGGATTCTGATCGAAGACCCGGAGAAATCCTACCATGCGCCGCATCGCGTCGGGGAGGATGACATCTTCGATAATAAACTCATCTTCGGAGACAACCTGCTCGCCCTCAAGGCACTGGAGCAGTACTACGCGGGGAAGGTAGACTTTATATACATCGATCCTCCCTACAATACGGGGAGTGCTTTTGAGCACTATGATGATGGCCTAGAACATTCGATCTGGCTGTCGATGCTGCGTGACCGTTTGGAGTTGTTGAAGCGACTCCTTACACAATCAGGAATAATTTTTGTTCATATTGATGACAACGAGCACGCATACCTGAAAGTGTTACTCGACGAAATTTTTGGCAGGAAAAACTTCTGCGGACAATTTATTTGGGAGAAGAAGAAGAAGCCGTCATTCTTGAATGCAAACATGGGGATTGTTACGGAATACATTCTTGCTTTTTCTCCTGATCGATCCTGTTCGCCCGCGTTCATCGGAGGGCTTACAACTGTAGGAAAAAAGTATCCGTTTAACAACGCAGGGAACGGGATTCAGACCCTTTGCTTTCCAAAGGGGTCTGTCCAGTTTCGATGCGAAGATGGGACTTATGAACCACAAGATATGTCCGAAGGGGCGATTACTACACGACTGCTAGATCAGCTTGTTGTTGTGGACGGCAGAAATAGCTGCGCTTTTCGGCTAGAAGGAGAGTGGCGCTATTCTCAGAGGAAGCTGAACGAAATAGTAAGCAACAATGAGCAGATAATAATAAGCAAGGTTCCGTTTCGACCCAATCACATTAAGGCGGGTGGCGAAGCAAAAAAGATCAAAAACTTGCTCTCAATCGCTCATTACGGGATGGCGACTTACGAAGACTCTAACGCTGAGACAAAGAAACTCTTCGGGGACGAGCCATTCGATTATCCAAAGCCCGAGATGCTCATTTCGAAGCTAATCCAAGCGACCACCAACCCCGGTGACCTCGTCCTCGACTCCTTCCTCGGATCCGGCACCACGGCCGCTGTCGCCCACAAGATGGGCCGCCGTTGGATCGGAATTGAACTCGGTGACCATTGCCACACGCATTGCATTCCCCGCCTGAAGAAGGTGATCGATGGCGAAGATTCCGGCGGCATCACGGAGGCGGTTGACTGGAAGGGGGGCGGAGGCTTCCGCTACTACAAACTCGCTCCTTCCCTTCTCGAAAAGGATAAATGGGACAACTGGGTCATCAGCAAGGACTACAACGCCGCGATGCTGGCCGAGGCGGTCTGCAAGCTGGAAGGCTTCACCTACGCGCCAAGTGACAGTCTTTACTGGCAGCACGGTCATTCGACCGAACAGGATTTCATCTACGTGACCACCGCCAGCCTCAAGCACGTTCAACTTCAGCAACTCAGTGACGAAGTCGGCCCCGAGCGCAGCCTGCTCGTTGTCTGCCCCTCTTTCCGGGGCAGCCAGTCGGGCTATCCGAACCTGACCGTGAAGAAGATCCCGAAGGCGGTGCTCAACCGCTGCGAGTGGGGCAAGGACGATTACAGCCTCCGGGTCGAGAGCCTTCCCGATGCGCCGCCTGAACCCGGACAGCAAGAGCTTCTTTAACCACAAAGAACACAGAGATCACAAAGATGAAATCCGACGAAGAAGTGAAAGCCCTATGTGATCTGATTCGGCAGACGAGTTATGACATCCATGCCTACCACGGGCACGGCCATCTGGAGAAAGTCTATGAGAATGCCCTTGCCCACAGATTGAAGAAGGCCGGGTTGTCCGTCAAACAGCAGGAACCCATTACGGTTTATGATGAAGATGGCACAGTTATCGGACAGTATTTTGCAGACATCATGGTGGAAGACTGGCTGATTCAGGAGCTCAAGGCAGTCAAAACGCTGGCAAACGAACATGTCGCCCAAATCATGGGCTACCTGAAATCCGCCCGCCTGAAACATGGGCTGCTCATCAACTTCGGATCCTACCGATTTGAGATCAGAAAATATGCCTTGTAGCATCCGCTTTTTATTCAAAACCACAAACGACACAAAGAGCACATAGTCGAAGAAAACACCAACAGCCCAATTCAATGATTTTTGTGCCCTCTGTGATCTTTGTGGTTAGCCTTCATCCATGAACCGCCACGTAAACGCCATTTCAGGACGGCTTAGTCTCCGTCCTCCCCAACGCCATTCGCTCGAGATTCTTGATCGAATCACCGAGATCGTTCCACCGCAGAAATCAACCTCTGTGACCGATGCTTTGGAACTGATCCACAGCGAGTATCCATCCGTCACCGACTTCGAGCGGGATTTCCCGTCCGTCTGTTTTGCCCTTGCCACCGGGGTCGGCAAGACCCGTCTTATGGGGGCCTTTGTCACCTATCTGCACCTCGCGCACGGCATCAACAATTTCTTCGTGCTCGCGCCGAACCTCACGATCTACAATAAGCTGATTGCGGACTTCACGCCGAACACGCCGAAGTATGTCTTCAAGGGCATCGCCGAGTTTGCCCAGGAAGCGCCGGAGATCATTACAGGTGACGATTACGAGGCCAAGGCCGGCAC
>JAGRPD010000594.1 GCA_020439875.1 Verrucomicrobiales bacterium | reverse complement strand
GTCCTGGTGAGTGGGGCGCTGGCTCAGGAGAAAAAAACGGGACTGCCAGCCGGGGTGACCGTGAATCGAGATCAGGTCTATGCCCAGCGGGGTGAGCGGCCTTTGAAGCTGGATCTCTATCGGGCGCGCGATGCGGAGGGTCGCCTGCCGGTGGTGCTGTGGGTGCATGGCGGTGGATGGAATCAGGGCAGCAAGGACCGCTGCCCCGCCGCGTGGTTGGCGCAGAAGGGTTTTGCGGTGGCCAGCGTGGAGTATCGCCTCAGCACCGAGGCGCGTTGGCCCGCCCAGATGGAAGATTGCCGAGACGCGGTGCGCTGGCTGCGAGACCACGCAGCGGAGCTGGGATTCGATGCGGATCACATCGGCGTCTGGGGTGGATCGGCGGGCGGTCACTTGGTCGCGTTGATGGGAACCCTGCCGCTTCCAGAGGGCGAGAAAACCTCCGCGCGCGTTCAGGCGGTGTGCGATTGGTATGGCCCGTCGGATTTGCTGACCATGCCGCCGAACGTGGTGAGCGAAAAACGCAGTCGTGAGCAGGTGGAAAAATCGAATGGAGCGATTTTGCTGGGCGCGCCAATCATGGATGTGCCGGAGTTGGCCAAGCGATGCAGCGCCTTTCATCAGGTCTCAGCCGGAGATGCGCCCTTTCTCATCATGCATGGGGAAAAAGATCCGATGGTGCCTCTGGAGCAGAGTGAGAAGCTGGATGCTGCCCTGCGTGGCGCGGGAGTGGAAAGTGAGCTGGTGATCATCCCCGAGGGCGGGCACGGCGGGGCAGCCTTTCAGACCGACGCCGTGCGCGAGAAGGTGCAGCGCTTTTTTGACAAGCATTTGCGTCCAGGGCGTGATAAGGCTGCACCGAAATCCTGATGGCAGAGCACCTGGAGCGCGACGACTTGCTGGATGCAGCGTTTTTGGAACGGCTGCGGATGCTGGCGTTGCGTCTGAGAAAGCGCCGTCAGCTGGCGCGGCGAGGCAGTCAATCGACTCCGGCCACGGGTTTCACGCGGGAGTTCAAAGACTACCGCCATTACACGCCTCGGGAGGACTATCGAGCGATCGATTGGCGTCTCTACGCCCGCTTGGGGAAGCTGTTTGTCCGGCTCTACGAGGAGACCCAGGAGCTGAACCTCCATCTCATCGTGGATACCAGTGCCTCGATGGCGCAGCCGCATGTGGAGAAAAGGCGGCAGGCGCTGCGTTTCGCGGTGGCTCTGGCCTACCTGGCTCTCAGTGGGCAGCAGCGGGTGCATCTGTACTCGATGGGTGACAGCCTGAATCAAGAGCTGCCACCGCTGCGTGGTCTGGGGCAAATGGACCGCGTGGTTCGGGCTTTGGGCAGCCTTAGCTTCTCGGGCGTGACGGATTTGGAGCGCTGCTTTGAGCGTTTTCAGCCCTCGCGTCAGCGCTTTGGCGTGGTGTTTGTGATCTCCGATTTCTTCGGACGAGATCCCGGCGCGGCGCGGCGCTCGCTGGCGCGCGCAGCGGTGTGGCCGGGTGAGACGCATCTGCTGCAAATCGTGCACCCCAAGGAGCGTGCGCCCGAGTTGGATGGCGAGGTCGAACTGGCCGATGTGGAGACGGGTGAGCTACGGCGTTTTTGGCTCAGCGCCGAAGATGTGCAGCGCTACTCGGCGGCTTTCGATGCCTTTGTGGATGAACTCAGCCGCGAGTGCGCGAGCCGACAGATGGACTTTTTCCAGTTCACCAGCGACGAGCCTTTTGAAGATCGCTTTTTGGAGATGCTCATGCGCGGTTCGGCCTTGGCGAGGGGCGCGTGAGGTAGCGGATTCATTCGCGTTTCAACGGCCTGTGGCCTCACTGCGGCCACCTACAGAGGGCTGGGTGGCGAGCTGTAGGCGGGGGCATTGAACCCGCTGCGGGTGGGGAGACTTTGAGGGGAGAATGAGGGGATGGGGCAGCGGTCACATTCGCGTCTTCAAAGGCGTGTGGCCTCACTGCGGCCACCTACAGGGGGGCTCAACGTAGCATGGTCTCTCCAGAGCCGTGCTTTGTCGCTGCGCTTGGGCGTGCTTTGCTCCGAGTTCCACGCCGTCCGGATTGCCGCGCACAGAGGCTCGACTCGGGAGAGTCAAGCTACGTTGGCGGATCGCGTTGAGAGAGGGGCAAGGCTGGAAGGGCGCAATGCGCACCCCTGTGAATGTTGATTGCTGAACAACGAT
>JAGRPD010000593.1:5718-6557 GCA_020439875.1 Verrucomicrobiales bacterium | reverse complement strand
TTCAAATCCAGCGTGAGTTTGCCGCTGTCACTCTTCGCCGCGATGTCCGCCGCAGGGGCCTTGTCGGAGTCGGTCAAACCCAGCACCTTCAACTTCAGGGCGTCGGCAAATCCATTCTGCCGGATCACTTTCAGCGGAATCTCCAGTTTCGAATCAGCGACCGCTTCAAACGGTGGCTTGCCCGCAATCTCCACCCGCACCGGTGCCGCCGCCTCGACCACACCCAGCGCGAGTCCGGCGGTCTTTCGCAACCGCAGTGGCTCGCGGTTGGCGTCCTTGATTTCCTCCAAAATCTCCGCGCCATCCCCGCGCCAGTCCCCCAGCGACACCGCGCCTCCGGGCGCATCCCGCTCGGCTTGAAAGGCGAGGTAGCCGATGCCCTGCTTGGCCCCCATGAAACCGCCCAGGCAGGTGACGCCGGGCGGGCAGCCTTTGACATACAGATCGATCGCCTCCGCCAAACCACTGCGCTGCGGTGCCTGCACTTCAAACGCGGTGATGCCGCCGCGCCAAACGTTCGCGCTGCCAAACACCCCCGTGCGATCATTCTTCGGCAGAATCGCGGCGGCGGGCGTTGTCACCAAGGCCGGACCACCGGTCTCGCGAACCCGCAGCTCATAAGGAAACACCACACGGCCCACGCTGTTGGCCGAGTCCGTGATGTGCAGGCGCAGCATTCCGTCGGCGGGCGCGGTGTAAACATAAACGGGATCGCGAACCGTTCGGCGCAGCATGGGAAAGGGCGATGGCGTTCCGAGATCGAGCACCTCCGCCAACGTCGCGACGGTTTCCGCCCCCTTCTCATCGGTCTTCACCGACTCGACAAACAACGTGGGGTC
>JAGRPD010000593.1:0-5603 GCA_020439875.1 Verrucomicrobiales bacterium | reverse complement strand
TCCTTCAACGAGACCGATGGGGGCGGCGCACCCGGCGTTTCGTCCTCGCGTTCGAGCACCACGGCGTCGAGCGCATTCTCCTGAAGCGGGCGCTCCAACTGCGCCGGATCGATTTCCAAACGCTCCATGCCAAGCTCGGCCACCTTGGTTCCCCCCGCCAGGTTTTGACCATAAAGCACCGCCTTTCCCGCCGCGTTGGTCCGCATCGCATAGCGGATCAGCGGCCCGGTCGTGATCGTGACGCGAAACCCAACGGCGTCGCCCGTTCGATACATCAGGTCATGCAGTTCGATGGCATGCGGCCCGTCTTGAGTGGCCGTGAAATTGATCACTTGATCCTTCATTCGCGCGATCTCACGGCCCGACGGATCCATCACCCGACCCGCGCCACGCCACAGGGTGTCCATCGTTTCCCCGCGACAGATCACGAGAAGACGCTGGCCCTTCTTCGCCATGACTTCGAGATGCGCCGGCGCATTCGTGATCGCCGTGCCGTTGACCGTGGTGTTCGGCCCCACTTTCAGCGGCGTCTCCGCTTTGAATGCTGCCGCTGGAAGGGCCACTTCCGGCAACACCCCCACCTCAAAGCGCCGCACGTTTGACACACCGAAGGTGCCGACAAAACGCACGTCGTAGCGTCCCGGCTGAGCGTCCTTCGGAATCGTCACCCGGAACTGACCGGGCAGCGGCAGGCCGTTGGCATCGCGCTTGGGTTCGACGTGGAGCGCGGGCAACGGCGCGGGAGTAAAAAGCAGCCCCTTGCCACCATCGAGATCGCCACCCTTCACCACCACATCCACCGTGCTGCCCGCTTGCGCTCCGAGTGGTTGAATGGCGGTGATCTTGGGCAGCGGTGCCGTGATTTGCGCCTGCGCAAACGTCGCCGCCAGCGACAGACCCGTCACCATCCATGCCCGGCGAATTCGTTTCGCCGCTCCACGCTCGCCGTTCCTCATGATCTCAATGATTGAAGAGGAATTCCTTCGTGTTCATCAAGGCCCAGACAATATCCTCGTAAGCCTCGCGGCGCGCTTTCATCGCTTCTTCGTTCGCCTTTCCTCGGGACTTCTTGTCGATGTGCGCCAGACCCAATTGCAGCTCGCCCTGTGTCGGCTCCCGGGAAAAAGCCAGGTGATACAGCTCGGTCAGTTTGTCGTCATCCGGCCGCGCGTCCGCCGCCAGTTGGGCGGGCCGACTCTGGTCGCGAACGAGGTCTTCCTGAATGTCCTTCGCATTCAACAAGTGCAGGCTTTGCGCGAGACTCGCCTCCTGGGTGCGCTCGCATTCGCAGGCGCTGGATGAATCCGGCCGACCGAACACGGTGAGGAAGTAGTTGGTGGTGTTGTAGCTGTTGTCCGGCAGTGCCACAGCGCGGGCGCCGACCGGCTGTCCTTCGAATTGCGGGGATGCGCCGAGCATTTCGTGCACCGCATCAAACAGCACCTCGGCGTTGAGCCGCTTCGGGTAGTAGCGGGAAAAGTTTTGCCGGTCGCGCACATTACACTCATTCGGTGTGGCGCTCAGTTGATAGGTGCTGGAGCGCGTGATGGTGCGGATCAGCTCCTTCATGTCGTAACCGCTTTTCACAAAGGCCGTCGCCAGCGCGGTGAGCAGTTCCGGATTCACCGGAGGGTTCGTCTCGCGCATGTCATCCTCCGGTTCGACGAGCCCGCGGTTGAAGAAGTGCTTCCAATACCGATTGACCAGCGTGTGCGCAAAGAACGGATTGTCCGGCCGGCTCATCCAATCCGCCAGCTTGTGGCGGGGGTCCTCCTCGGGCCGCAGCTCCAGCGTCGCCGCGCCGAGGTTGGTGGGTTTCACCGGTTCCTTGCTGCGCTCATTCACCATCTGCGCCGTGCCGCGCTTGTGATAAATGACTTCCTCCCCGGGCAGACCCGACGCCTTCCGGTTCACCGTGCTGAAGAAGGCGGCAAACCCGAAGTAGTCCTGCTGGCTCCACTTTTCGAACGGGTGATGGTGGCACTGCGCGCACTGCATGCGGGTGCCGAGGAACAACTGCGCCACATCCTCCATCTGCGTCTTCGCATCCTTCACCTGCCGATACCAGGCCACCGGCGGATGCTGGTCCAGGTCACCCGACGCCGCGACCACTTGGCGCACAAACTCGTCATACGGCAGGTTTTCCATCAGGCGATCTCGCAGCCAATCGTGAAACAGGTAACTGCCGCGCGCATACCAGTCCTGCGTGCGCTTGTTGCGCAGCAGCGCGCTCCATTTGTTGGCGAAGTACTCCGCGTAGTCGGGCGAGTCGAGCAAGCGGTCGATCCACACGTCGCGCTTGGTGGGTTCCTTTGAAGCAAGAAACTCCTTCATCTCCTCCGGCGTCGGCAACCGGCCCGCGATGTCGAGCGTGACCCGGCGCAGGAAAGTGGCGTCGTCGCAAACCGGCGAGGGTGGCATGCCGATGGTCTTCAGTTTCGCGATGACCTGCTCGTCGATGAAGTTTTTCACCGGCGGCAAATCCTTCACCGGTGCGCCGAGCGGGATCGTTGCGCGGAAGGTTGCGACCTTTCCCTGATAACGAACCATGACCGCCACATCGCCCGGCATGTCCATCAGCTCGACCAAACCGGATTCGTTGGTTTCCGCCATGGCTTTTTCATTGGCCTCGTAGAGCGCGCGGCGCGTCACGTCGCGGGTGGAGCCGTCGGTGTAATGCGCCACGACCTTGAGCTGGCGCTTCGCCTTAAGCGGCAAGGTTTCTTTGGCGGGCTGCACTTCGATCCGCGCCAGAGTCGGATCATCCGGATTGCCGTAGGGCATGCCCTGGCGAATCCAGCGGATCAAGTCTCCGTACTCCTCCGATTTGGGATCGAGCTTTTTGCCGCCACCATGCGGCACCTGGGCGGTGCCTTTGGTCAAAAGCAGGCTTTGCTCCGGCGCGGCGGGAAACAGGCGGCGTCCGCGCGCCTCCTTCACGATGTGCTCGAAGTCTTCCTTCGGCTCAAAACCGAGCAGCGACAGGCGAAAGCCGTTTTGCCCGCTGGCCTTGCCATGGCATCCGCCCGAATTGCAGCCGCCCTTGGTCAGGATGGGCACGATGTCGTTGGCGAAGTTCAACGGACGCGCGTCATCCGCTCCGTGGCTGGAGAAAACGGCGAGTCCAAAGAGGAGGGTGGCGACTGGGAAAGTCCGGCGCATGAGCCGATACCTACGACCCGGCGGCGGACAATCTTGTGTCCGAGTGACCCGGCCCCGCTACGCGCCAATGGGATGCCACGTCGTCTTGAACTCGACCAGCGCTCGAATCTCTTCCGCGCCCTGCATCGCGTCGGCAAACCAATCGATCTTGTCCTCGGCCTTGAGCAAATGCACACGCTTCACGCTTTCCGCCGCACCGAGGCGCAAGGCCTTGCGCTCCTCCGCATTGGCCACCCCGCTGATCGCCCGCAGATGCTCGTGCGTGGCAAACGTGGGAATCAGTTCACTGCGCACACCGGTCAGCAAGTTCACCACACCACCTGGCAGGTCGCTCACAGCGAGCATTTCGCCCAGCAGGATGCTCGGATAAGGCTGCGTCGTGCTGGCGAGCGCCACCACGCTGTTGCCGCTGGTGATCGCTGGCAGGATCAGCGACAGCAATCCCAAAACGGGCGCATCATCCGGCGCCAAAATGCCGATGATTCCCATCGGCTCCGTGACGGTGAAATTGAAATGCGCCGAGGCCACCGGGTTCACGCTGCCCAGCACCTGCTCGTATTTGTCGGTCCAGCCCGCGTAATGCACCACCCGCTCTATCGCTGCAGCGACTTCCCGTGCTGCTTCCGCCTTCGAACCACCGCCGAGCTGAATGCTCTCCGCCAGCTCCCCCGCCCTCGCCTCCATCATCTCCGCCAACCGATACAAGATCTGCCCGCGATTGAACGCCGAACGCTTCGCCCAACCCGGTCCAGCCTTCGCCGCCGCCTCCACCGCATTGCGCAGATCCTTGCGAGAGCATTGCGGAATGTTGGCAAAGAATGCCCCGGATGCATCATGCAGTTCCGTCACCCGCCCGCTCTCACTGCGAATGAATGCCCCGCCGACATAGCACTTGGGGGTTTTGGTGATGATGAGACGGATGGGCATGGAATGTTTGGGAACCACGAATGGACACGAATGATTTGAGCATCCCAGAGCAAATCTTCACGACCCGGATTTGGGCAGTTCTTTCTGATCGGGAACCAAATCGGCGTTCGCGGGTTTAGCGAGGGATTCGCTGGCTTTTTCGAGAACGGCTTCGAAATCCCCCTTGAGCGCCGGAGGCAGCTTTTGCGGCACTCCCTTCACGGCCTCGAACGTCTCGATGCGATCCAGAGTGCGCTCGATCTCAAATTCACCGGAATCACCTTTCGCCCTCCGGCTGATTTTGAAATGTCGATACGCCACACTGACCAAGACTCCATGCTTGAACGTGCAGATCCAATCTCTGGCCTCCGCGAAATGTTCCGCCCAGGCCTCGACAAGCACCAACAGCCCGTTCTCCGAAGTCACCCGGATCGAGCTGCCCTCGCAGGCAGGCTCCCAATCAAGATTCACTTCCCGAATCTCGGCCCGCAGGAAACCCGAACTCACCCCAACCAGCCCGATCCAAACACCGACCCATCGACAAACCCCAACAAACGCCCGCACTCCGAGCGCAGCCTTGTCACTCATGGAGAGGCCTTCCGAGGAAGCGGCCATTTGGGCTTTGATAATGTGGAGGCGAGTAGGCATGCGAGGTTTGGGAACCACGAATGGACACGAATTTACACGAATGATTTGAGCATCCCAGAGCAAATCTTCACGACCCGGATTTGGAAAGTAAAATTCTGGTTTCAAAAATCCTGCAACCTACATCAAAGCCTCCCATTCTTCGCAAATTCGTGTCGATTCGTGTCCATTCGTGGCTCCTCATCTTGCTCTTGCCCACCGTCATCACCACGCTTGAAGGCAGGTTCACAGCACCACGCGTTCCCATTCCAGTTTCGCTTTGTGGAAGTTGAGGATCAGCCCAACCCTGAGGCCGGTGATGCGCAGATAATTGAGCATTTGACCCCGCTCCAGGTTGGTGATGCGATCTATGACCTTCGTGTCAACAATGACCGCATCGTCAACGATGAGGTCTGGAACAAACTCCCCCACGTTCTGCCCTTTGTAGAGAATTTCGAACCTTCGCTGCGAATCGATCGTGTGTCCGCGCAACCTCAGCTCCATCACCATCGCCCGTTCGTAAGGCTTCTCATGGAAGCCATGCCCCAATGCTTTCAACACCCCCAAAGCCGCTCCGACAATCGAATAAACCAGTTCCCCATGCAGCAGCTTGTTCTCAGAACCTTCGTGTCGATTCGTGTCCATTCGTGGTTCCCTACCTTTCCCCTCATTGCATCATACGGTCATTCTTTCTGCGAATGAAAACCACGAATGGACACCAATTGACACGAATCAGTGAAATCCTCACGACTCTGCGTTTTTCCGTTCTCGCCCGTCTTGATCTTTCAACACCCCCAAAGCCGCTCCAACAATCGAATAAACCAGCTCCCCATGGAGCAGCTTGTTCTCAGAACCTTCGTGTCCATTCGTGGTTCCCTACTGCATTTTGAGATAATCCAGCAGCCCCTGCT
>JAGRPD010000592.1:1759-4538 GCA_020439875.1 Verrucomicrobiales bacterium | reverse complement strand
CGCCGCTAGCTCAGACACGACCAAGCTCGATCCCGCCATGGCGGCCAATGCAAAGACGGAGGGAGACATCGTCTGGCATGATGTTTCCACCTGGGGCGTCGAGGGGCGCGAGTTTGGCGATCTCGAACGCCATCGCTACTTCGATCGGCTGCCGAAGCAGGCCGAAGGGCAGGTGACCTCTGCCGTGTGGAATCTCAGCCGAGATAGCGCGGGCATGATGGCCCGGTTTCGTACCAATGCCACCGAGATCCATGCGCGCTACGGCTTGGTGAAAAGCAACCTGGCCATGGCGCACATGTCCGCCACAGGTGTCAGCGGTCTGGATCTCTACGCGCGGGATGAAAAAACCGGTCGCTGGCGCTGGGTGCAGGTGACCAAACCCGCCAACCAGCTGGTGGAAGCTCAAATCATCAATGGTCTCGATGGCGTGGAACGGGAATTTGCCGCCTACCTGCCGCTTTACAACGGCGTTGAAAAATTGGAAATCGGCGTGCCACGCGGAGCGAGTTTTGAGGGCCTGAAGCCGAGGGAAAAAAAGCCCATCGTCTTTTACGGCACGTCCATCACCCATGGCGCTTGTGCTTCACGGCCGGGCATGGTGCATACCGCGATTTTGGGCCGTCGCTTTGATCGCCCGGTCGTCAATCTCGGCTTTTCTGGAAACGGAAAAATGGACGCTGCGGTGGGAGATTATCTCACCCGCATCGACGCCGCCGTTTACGTGATCGACTGCCTGCCAAACATGAATGCCGATCTGGTCAAAGAACGTTGCATCCCCCTGGTGAAGCAACTGCGCCAGGCTCGTCCTGACACGCCGATCCTGCTGGTGGAAGATCGCCGTTTCACCAACGACTGGATCCTGCCGGCGAAGTCCAAATTTCACGACGACAACCACGCCGCGCTGCGAGCGGCCTACGAGCAGCTCACCGCCGAGGGCGTGACCGGTCTGTCCTACCTGGAGGGAGATCACCTGCTGGGCGATGACGGCGAGGGTGCGACCGACGCCTCTCATCCGAACGATCTCGGCTTCATGCGCCAGGCCGACGCCATGGCGGCGGTCTTGAAAGGACTGTTGGATGGACGCTGAAACATTCGGTGTCCCGCCGCCGCGTTTTCGCATCGTGAAGTTTCGCCGGCTGCTTCGTGGCTGCGTCTTGAGTTGGCTCAGCAGCGCGATGCTGGCGCTCGGCGCGGAGAGGCCGAACGTCGTGGTCATTTTGGCAGATGATTTGGGCTGGGCGGATGTCGGATATCAGGGGGCGGATCTCATCGAGACGCCTCACATCGACGCGCTGGCGCGGGAGGGGCTGCGCTTCTCTCAGGCCTACGCCATGCCCGTCTGCTCCCCTGCGCGGGCGGCCTTGCTCACCGGTTTGAATCCCGCGCGCATCCCTTTGACCATCTGGTCGGAGGGTTCCTTGCAGGGACCGCAAAATCGCAAGCTGCTGCAGGCCGAGTCCTCACACGATCTGCCGCTGGAGAGGGTGACGCTCGCCGAAAAACTTCGCGCCCGGGGTTACCTCACCTGCTTGATTGGCAAGTGGCACCTCGGAGATGCTGCGCATTTTCCGGAGACTCAAGGTTTCGATGTGAACATCGGCGGAACGCAGTGGGGCGCACCACACAGCTTTTTTTGGCCCTATCGGGGATCCGGCCGCTTTGGCAACGAGTTCCGGTTCGTGCCGGATTTGCCCTTTGGAAAAGAAGGGGAATACCTGACGGATCGCCTGACGCAAGAAGCGCTGAAGGTCATCGATCAGGCCGGTGAAACGCCGTTTTTTCTCTACCTCGCTCATCACGCACCGCACACGCCCATGGAGGCCAAAGCGGAGGACGTGGCCTATTTCGAGCAAAAACTGCGGCCCGGCATGCATCACCAAAACGCGGTCTATGCAGCCATGATCAAGAGCCTGGACGACAGCGTGGGGACGGTGCGCGCGGCGTTGCGAGAGCGCGGGTTGGAGCAGCGAACCATCCTGCTTTTCACCAGCGACAATGGAGGCTACATCGGCATCGATCGCAAGGCAGGGCAGGATGTGCCGGTGACTTCCAATCACCCGCTGCGCTCCGGGAAGGGTTCTTGTTATGAAGGCGGCCTGCGCGTGCCCATGTGTCTGCTCTGGCCCGGCGTGACCCAGCCGGGCACGCACTGTGATGCGCCTGTGAGTTTGATGGATTGGATGCCAACGCTCACCGCCGCTCTCGACCTCGAGCCCGATCCCGCCGTCGATGGCGTGGATTGGAAGCCGCTCCTGAGTGATCCCCAAGCACCTCTCGAGCGGGACGCCTTGTTTTTTCACTACCCGCATTATTACGAAACCACGACGCCCGTCAGTGCCGTGCGCGCGGGTCGCTGGAAGCTGCTGCACTACTTCGAGGATGATCAGGTCGAACTCTACGATCTCACAGCAGACCCTGGAGAAAGTCGGGATCTCGCCACGGACGAACCGCACCGAGCGGCGGAACTTCGAGCCCGCCTCGACCTCTGGCGGCAGCAGGTCGGAGCGCGAGCCCCCCAGCCCAATCCCAACGCCAAGCCAAGCAGGAAGTAACCCGGAGCCTGTGCCTCACCGTTCACCGCCACCCATTCATGCCCCTCCGTACCGGAGACAGGACTCGAACCTGCACGGGTTGCCCCACCAGAACCTAAATCTGGCGCGTCTACCAATTTCGCCACTCCGGCGGCGCGGGCGGTAGCGTCGGTTTTTCTGTGAAGGTTTCAAGTGCGATCTGCATGGGTCTCCAGCTTGCCGGGCACCGAGGCTCGACTCGGGAGAGA
>JAGRPD010000592.1:0-1753 GCA_020439875.1 Verrucomicrobiales bacterium | reverse complement strand
GCTACGTTTGCTGACGGCGGCTCAATGTAGCTTGGTCTCTGCAGAGCCGGGCTTCGTCGCAGTTCTTCGGTGAGCCCTCTTTCAAACGCCCCGCCGTCCGGCTTGCCTCGCACAGTGGCTCGACTCGGGAGAGATCGATCTCTGTTCCTCGGCGCAAGGTCGGGCGGTTGGCTGACGTTGCTGGGGCGATGAGACAATTGGCTTTTTATGGAATGACGATGGCGCTGCTGCTGGCAGCGGGCGCGATGGGGGCACAGCCTGAGTTTGCCTTGCAACCGGCGGTTCCTTTTCAGCAGCGTGAGGGACTGGGCAATGTGCTGACGCGTTTGGAAAATGGTGGCCCGGTGAAGGTGGCATATTTGGGAGGCTCCATCACGGCGGCGGCGGGCTGGCGGGTGAAGACCCGGCAGTGGTTGGCGGATCACTACCCGCAGGCTCAAGTGGAGGAAATCCACGCGGCCATCGGCGGTACCGGCAGTGATCTGGGGGTGTATCGGGTGCAGAAGGACGCGCTGGCGTTTGAGCCGGATTTGCTGTTTGTCGAGTTTTCTGTGAACGACGGCGGGGCGGCACCGGAGGCGATTTGGCGCGGTATGGAGGGCATCGTGCGGCAGACCTGGGCGGCGTTGCCGGAGTGCGACATCTGTTTTGTCTATACCTTCCGCACGGGTTATGAAAAGGACCTGCGCGAGGGTCTGTGCCCGTCGGCGGCTTCAGCCGATGAAATGCTGGCGGCTCACTACGGCATCCCGTCCATCAACATGGCGCTGCCGGTGGTCGAGATGGAGCGGGCGGGCAAGCTCGTCTTCCAGGCACCTGAGGGCTCGCAGGATGCGGAGGGGCGTATCATTTTTTCTCACGACGGAGTGCACCCGATCGATGCGGGACATCAGATTTACACGGAGGCGGTGGCTGAGGCGCTGACGGCTTGGAAGGCGGGTGCAAAACCGGTCAATCACGCGTCGAAGCTGGACGGACCGTCGTTCGTGGAAGACCCCTGGCAGCAGGCGAAGATTGTGCCTGTGACCGAGGCGATGCTGCACGGTTCGTGGCAGCAGTTGCCTGCGGATAGTGGCAAGGGCAAGGCGTTTGGCAAACGCTTGGGAACGATCTGGGAGGCGACCCAACCGGGCGATCGTTTGACCTTTCGCTTCCGCGGCAGCCGGGTGGCGCTCTACGATCTGGTGGGGCCTGATGGCGGGCAGGTGACGATCACGGTGGATGGGGTGAAGCGGGATAAGCCGGTGCCACGTTTTGATTCCTACTGCACCTATCATCGAATCTCGAACCTGAAGATCGCCTCCGATCTCGATCCCTCCGCGGAGCATGAGGTGACGGTGGAAATTCATCCCGATCAGCCAGATCGCACGCCGGTGGCGTTTCGCTTGAAGGATCCTGAGGCGGAGCTGAAAACGGACAAGTATCAGGGCACTCGCGTTTGGGTGGGTGGCCTGCTGCTGCTCGGAGAATGGACGGGGCCGTGAACCGGTGGGACAACGGGAGTCTGTTCCCACCGCCACTCCTTGCTTGCTCCGCCGCTGGAATGCCGCACTTTGTCCGCGATCATGCCTGCTGCCCTGCCTCTCCACGCGTTCGATGTGCACCGTCAGTATGTCCTCGGCGGGCATCATCTGGACGTTCTGCGCGGCGTCAATCTCGAGGTGCAGGCGGGGGAGCGGGTTTTTCTCTGTGGCCAGTCCGGGGCGGGAAAGACGACCCTGCTTTATGTGCTCGGCGGGCTCGAACGGCCGTC
>JAGRPD010000061.1 GCA_020439875.1 Verrucomicrobiales bacterium | reverse complement strand
GGTGGGTGTGGAAGTAGTAGGGCTGGAGGCAGTCCACGATGGCGGCGCACTTGCCGACGGCACCGTTTTTGAAACGCACGAGGGTAACGCTGGAGGTGTCGTACTCGTAGGGGGCGAAGATGTCGCTCTTGGATTTGGTGGAGAGAGCGGTGACGCTTTCGACCTCGCTACCCATGCACATGAGCAGGGCATCCAGGGCGTGGCAGCCAGCGGTGAGGAGGGCGCTACCGCCGTCCTTTTTGCCGGTGTTCCAGCGAAACTGACCGTACCAGGGTCCGATGCCGTGGTAGTAATCGACCTCGCCGTAATGAATGTCTCCGAGCAGGCCCTGTTCGACGACAGCCATGGTGCTGAGGAATTGGCCGGAGAAGCGGCACTCGAAGCAGACGCAACCCTGCACGCCATTGGATTTGGCGGCGGCGACGATCTCCCGCACTTCTTGCAGGGAGTTGGCCATGGGTTTTTCGAGGATGATGTGCTTTTTGGCGTTGGCCGCGGCGACGGCTTGGTCGCGGTGCTGGCTGGGGTAGGAGGTGATGTCCACCACGTCGATGTCGGGATCGGCGAGGAGGCCCTCGACACTGTTATAAACCTTGATGGAGCCGCCATGACGGGCGCTGACCTCGGCGGGATCGAGCGCGCGCGAGGAGTAAATGGCGGTGACTTGCGCCTGATTGGTGGCGTTGATGGCGTCAATGTGGGCGGTGGCAGCCCAGCCGTATCCGATAATGCCGACGTTGTATTTTTTCATGATGGAAGGGGAAAATAACGGAGGTGAAGGGCGCGGTTTACCAAAGGATCAATGGAAAGTGATGTCTGGGTAACGGGCGAGGAAGGCGGTGCGTTCCTCGGCAGACATCACGGTGAAGGCGGTGGAGAGGGCGTCGGTGAGGGCAGCGGTGGGGCCTTCCGCATAGCGACGCTGATCGTCGATGGGCACGGGCTGGAGCGTGCGGGGATCCATGATGTGCTCTCCCTGCTGGAGGAAGCCAGAGCCACTGACGGCGCGGTTACTGAGGCGGATGGGGGGGCTTTCGGGATGCAGGCGCAGGGGCCAGCCCGGTCCGTCGGTGCCGTCTCCGAGGGCGAGGAGGGTGCTGTCTCCGGCGTTGAGCAGCGCGTGTTGGATGCCCCATTGTTCGAGGACGGTGACGGCTTGATCCAGGGCGTAACCTTTGCCGATGCCACCGAGATCAAATGCCATGGGAGCAGCGTGCACGGTGACGCTGAGGCTGTCTTCATCCATCTCAAACAGCTGAGAGCCAGTGAGGGCGCGCACGCTGGCGATCTCCTCCGCACTCGGGGTGCGGGGCGTGCCATCGCGGGTGCGCCAGAGCCGCATGAGTGGGCCGACGGTGACGTCAAAAGCGCCCTGGGTCTCCTGATGAACGGCTTTGGCGAGACTGAGGCAATCCCAAGCGGCAAGGCCGACGCGCATGCTGTCGCCCGCCTTCAGCAGACCGAGGCGATAGATGTCACTGCTGGCGCGGAAGCGGCTGAGTTCCTCCTCCAGCCGCTCGATCTCCTGATACACCGCACCGGCAGCCTGGCTGGCGTAGCTTTCCTCCAAATCCCGCGCGGGCAGCAGCACCTCAAAGGTGGTGGCCATGGCGTCGTAGCAGTAGCGGTAGAGACCTTCAGCCATCGGTAGCAGGGGGTGCGGGAGAGGTGGCGGTCGAGGCACGCTGAGTCATGAGGGCATCCCAGAGGTCCTGACGCACCCGCATGTGGATGGGTAGGCCGGGCCGCAGGACATGGAAGCCGGTGTCCTTGTAGGCGACGCCGGGGCGCAAGGCGGCGGCGACGGCGGTGTTTTGAGCGACATCGGAGATGATGACGTCGGCGTCGATGGAGGTGGGCACATCGGTTTGAAAACCGACCTGCGGGAGCTGGCGGAAGTACCAGGGCAGTGGCCAGCCGTGATCTGCATTGATGACCTGAACGCGCAGTGCGGCGTCGGGATGGAGAGCCTGCAATTCCCTCACCGTGCGGACGAGATTGAGCAGGTTGGCAGAGGTGTGCGAATAGACGTAGGGGTTGCGGGGATCGGACTTGAAGCGGTCGATGGCGTTCATCGTCTGGCCACAGAGGTGGTAGATGGCGAGACCGAGGGCGATTTTAAAAAGCAGCCGAGAAAAGCGGTGAGTGAAGGACGTCCAGAGGGCAGCCGCACCGACTCCTGCGAGCAGCGTGAGGCTGTATTGAGCGCTGAGGATGGACCACGGCGTCTTGTAGGAAAGCAACGAATAGCCCGTGAAAAGCGCGAGGGTGTAAAGCGCCAAGAACACCAAAAAACGCTGGCGGCGAGCATCGCGAAATTCCCCAGTGAAGGCGTGCAGGATGCCGATGATGCCGAGGCCACCGAGTAGTGCCTCCGTCCAGATGACGCCGTCTTTGCGCCAGAAGATGAGGCTCAAATAGTAGTGCCAAGGTTTTTCATGGCCGCTGCCACCGGCTCGGTGGAAGTAGGCGGTGTAGGTGGTGTAGCTGTCCTTCACACTGGGCCAATCCCGGAAAAACTGCGAGTACAGAGTGACCGAGACGATCGCAGCGGGCAGGAGGATCCAGAGCCACGTCGGCAGGCGGCTGCGGCGCGAGCTGCTGGACAGGCGCAGGCCGCCGCGAGCGGGCCCGGTTTGCACCAACAGGCTGGCCAAGAGCCAGGCGATGACGCCTGCGATGACGTTGATGAGAAAGGTCTCTTTGGTGGCATGGGCGAGCCCGAGACAGGCTCCGCACAGCATCAGCCAGCCCGGATGCCGCGTGCCGGACCAGCGCCAGAGTGCGGCGAGGGCGACGGTGATTTCCACCACCAGCAGCATCTCCATGATGTAGTAGCGGCTGTAGTACACCATCATCGGAGACACCGCCACGAAGAGCGTGGCCAGCAGGGTGGCGCGGGTGCCCAGGGCTCCATGCAACGTCAGCGTCAGCCCCAGCAGTGCCAGACCACACCAGACGCAAAGGCGGCGCAGCCCGGCCTCCGTCCATTGATCGGGATCTCCCCAACCCGCGAGGTGACCATAGACCCAGGCGATCTGGTGAAAGGCGGGGCCGTGATAGTCGGTGGGGTCGTAGTCAAAGCTGCCCGTGGTCCAGAGTTCCGCGGTTTTGGTGGCGAGAATGGCCTCATCGGTGTGCATGGGACGGTCACCGAGACTGATCCAGCGATAAAAGGTGCCGAGCCCCAAAGCGAGCACCAGCAGCAACAAGATGGCGGGAGGATGGAGGATGTCGGGCTTTTTCACGAGCGAGGAATCGAAGTAGGAGACGGTGAGCGGCGCTGCCTGTCAATCCTGAAGGCTCGCACCATCGAGCCACGGGGCAAAGACCGCCGGAGGTGGAGCCTCAAAGGCCAGGGGGCGCTCACTGAGTGGATGATTGAAGGCCAACCTCCAGGCGTGCAGCATGAGGCGAGGCACGGCGAGGGGTTGGCGGCTGGGCTGAGCGTAAAGAGGATCTCCGAGGATGGGCAGGCGCAGCCCCTCCTTCATGTGGACGCGGATCTGATGGGTGCGCCCGGTGAGCAGGCGGCAGCGGATGAGCGCGGTGCCCCGGTGACTGCCCACGAGTTCCCACTCGGTGACGGCTTCTTTGCCACTGCCATCGTAAAGCAGCGTCATGCGCTTGCGATCGACCGGATGCCGCCCGATGCGGCCTTCGAGCCGCCCCTGCGTCTCGGTCGGCATGCCCTGCACGGCGGCGAGGTAGATTTTTCGAATGCGCCGGTCGGAAAAGGCCTGTGTGAGCTGGCGATGCGCGCGGTCGTGTTTGGCGATGACCATGCAGCCGGAGGTGTCTTTATCCAGGCGGTGGACGATGCCCGGACGCGCCTCCCCACCGATGCCGGAAAGGTCATCGCAGTGATGCAGCAAGGCGTTGACCAGAGTGCCGTCGGGATTTCCTGCTGCGGGATGGACGACGAGCCCGGAGGGTTTGTTGAGCACCAGGATGTCCTCATCTTCATGCAGAATGTCCAGCGGGATGTCCTGCGCCACCACCTCCACCGACGTGGGCTCGGGAATCGTCACCGAAATCCGTTGCCCGAGCTTGAGCGGTGCCCCCGGTTTGGTGGGCTGACCATTGAGCGTGATGTGACCCTGGCGGATGAGATCCTGAATGCGGGCGCGGGACAGGTCCGGCAGGCGGGCCTGGAGGTAGCGATCCAGGCGGCCGACGGCGTCTTCAGGCTGATCCAGGTGATATTCTGGCACCCGGCACTGTGGCGGCAAGGCCGCGCCGGGCCAAAGACTTTTCTCAAAACCCGCGCTGGGCAGATGGCGGGCGAATGCTAAGATCCGCCGTGTCCTCATCCGCCACCCCACAGTTTCTCAGCCTGTGCCCGGTCTGCCAGCACCAGATCGATGTCACTCGGGATGAGCCCTTTGCCAAAAGGGCCTGCCCAGAGTGCGGGCAGCTGGTGCGGGTGCGGAGGAATTTTGACCACTTTCGTCTGGTCCGCCAGATTGGTGAGGGCGGCATGAGCCGGGTGTTCGAGGCCGAGGATGAAAAGCTGGGCCGCCGTGTGGCATTGAAGATCCTGAACCGGACATTCAGCCAAGACGAGACACGCGTGGAGCAGTTCAAACGCGAGGCGCTGATCACCGCGCGGCTGAATCACCTCAACGTCATCAAGCTGTTCACCACCGGAGAGGATCACGGCTACTTTTTCATCGCCATGGAGCTGGTGGGCGGCGGCAGCCTGGAGCATCGCATCAAAACGCTGGGCCGCCTGCCTGAAGAACAGGTACTGCACATCGGGCGGGAGGTGGCGGAAGGCCTGCGCGCAGGCTGGAAAGACGGCCTCATCCACCGCGACGTCAAACCTGCCAACATCCTCTTTACCGACACCGGCACCGCCAAGGTGGTGGACTTTGGTCTGGCCCTGTTTGCCGGGAGCGAAGACAAATCCGCCGAGATTTGGGCGACGCCATACTACGTGGCTCCGGAGAAGGTGCTGAAGCATGAGGAGGACTACCGCAGTGACATCTTCAGCCTCGGGGCCACCCTCTACCATGCCCTGACGGGCCGCCCCCCTCACAAGGTGGATGGCCACTCCATGAGCGAGCTGCAGCGGGTGAAAGAAAAACCCGTGCGACTCGAAGACACCGGCCTGCGCTTTTCCTCCGGCACGGTCTCTCTGGTGAACCGCATGCTGGAGCTGGACCCCGCAAAGCGCCCCCCCGACTACGATGCGGTGGTCGATGAACTGCGCGTGGCGGAGCAGCTGGTGCAGCGGCGTTTTGGCTGGGTCTCCCGGCAGCGGGTCGCCTTCTGGCTAGGGACAGCCGCCACCGTGGTGGCCGCTTTTGTCATCGGCTGGATGGCCCGCAGTGCGGGAGAAAAACAAGCCCACGAGATCTCCGCCGTATCGCGGGCCGAAGTGGAGGCGCTGGCAGCTTCTGCCACCACCCTGACCGGAGGCCAAACCTCCGTGGCAGATCGCTTCCGCGAGGCGCGCAATCAAATCGCCCAAGGCAGCTACGCCGAAGCTCGCGGCGTGTTTGACGCCCTCATCAAGGAAGGTCTCCGGCAGCCCACACTGAACTGGGCCCGATTCCACGCCGCCGTCTGCGCCGCCGCTCAGGGTGACACCCGAGCCGCGCAGCGTTACCTCCAGCAAATGGCCCGGGATGAGACCGGTCGAGTCGATCTGACCGGTGGCGAGAGCGATTTTTTCATCCGTCTCGGCACCGACTTCACCGGAAAAAAATCCGCTTGGCCAGGACTCGAGGATTTGAAATTCGATCGCTCCACCGAGGAAGTGCTCGGGTATCTCCTCGCGGGTCTGATGCAATGGCACTTCGGCGACGCGACTCAGGGCGCAGCCATGCTGGAGGCCGTGGAAGACGCCATGCCCACCCTCCGCGCCAGCAGCGGCTTCGCGCAGGGCTCGCTGGATTGGGTGCCGGACTACGTCCAGGGCGTGGCGGGCAGATACCGTCAGGACATCGATGCCGCCCGCACCGTCGCCAGCCTGCCCGAGAGCCCTCAAGGCCAGCTCGAGATCCAGGCCACGCTGGCCCAGCTGGAGGGCATCAACGAGCAACTCAAGACCGGCGGCCAACTGCGCAGCGTGGTGAACCGCCGGATGGAAACCCTGCGCCGCGAGCTGGCGCGAGATCAGATGAAGAACCAAGCCGCGCATCGCGATGCCGCCGTCGCTCAGCGCAAGCGGGAGCTGAGCCAGCTCGATGATCTCGCCACCCTGCTGCCAAGTCTGACCCTGGGATACGACTATGGAAAAGCGGTCGAGATCCTCAGCGATCTGCGCTTTGAAACTCCCGAAGTCGCCGCCGCTCTGGAAAGCAAACTCTACCTCTACCGCGAAGCCCGACGCTTCATCGACGGCCTCGAGCGCGACGTCAGTCTGGCCCCCTGGAGCGGCACCCTCACCCTCACCGATGGCAGCCACCTGCAAGGCCGTGTGGTGCGCCTCTCAGCCACGGAAACAGAGCTGGAAAGAGAGCGCGGACGCGTCGTCCTCCCCACCGCCTCCATCGCACCCGAGTCCCTGGTGGACATGGCCCGCGCCTACGTCGAGCGCATCACCGACTCCACCGATTACTACGAGCGCATGGAGCGCATGGCCGTCTTCGCACGCGTCGCCGGACTAGCCACCGTCTCCTCCATGATCGCCGCGCCACTGATGGAGGAAAATCGCGGTTTCCGCATGCGCTGGCTGCGCGTTCTGTGAGCGCGTAGCCGATTCGCCTCCCGCTCTCCTCGACCTACCCCGCGCCACCCAGGCATGTCCCACCTGACTCATGGGCCGCACTTGACCCGCTGCGCCCAGCGGCTAACTACCCGCATGTTTCGCAGCCAGCTCACTGCCCGCCTCCTCACCGCCTTCGAAAAAGCCGGCATCTCCCTGCCCGAAGGCACCCGCCCCACCGTGGTCCTCGCGGCGGATACCCGCTACGGTGACTACCAATCCAACACCTGCATGGGGCTGGCCAAGCAGCTCAAGACCAACCCCCGCGCCCTCGCCCAACAGGTGGCCGACGCTCTCGACGTCTCGGACCTCTGCGCCAAAGTCAGCATCGACGGCCCCGGCTTCCTCAACTTCACCCTCGGCGATGCCGCTCTCAGCGCTCACGTTTTGACCGCACGCCGCACGGATCAGCTCGGCGTCCCCACGGCCACTCCACGCACCATCGTGGTCGATTTTTCTGCCCCCAACATCGCCAAGCCGATGCACGTCGGCCACATCCGCAGCACCATCATCGGAGATTGCCTGGCCCGCGTCGCCCGCTTCCTCGGCCACCATGTCATCACCGACAACCACATCGGAGACTGGGGCACCCAGTTTGGCATGATCCTGCACGGTTGGAAGACCCTGCTCGACGAGGCTGCACTGGAAAAAGATCCCATCGCCGAACTCCTCCGCCTTTACAAGACCGTCAACGCTGCGGCCAAAGCCGACGAGGCCGTCATGACCACCTGCCGTGAGGAACTCGTCCAGCTCCAGCAGGGAGATGCTGAAAACCTCGCCATCTGGCGTCGCTGTGTCGATCTCAGCCTCGATCAACTCCGCGTCATCTACGCCAAGCTCGGCGTCCGCTTTGATCACTACCTCGGCGAGAGTTCCTACAACGACGCCCTCGCTCCCCTGGTGGAAAACCTGCTCGCCAGCCACATCGCCGAGATCAGCGAGGGCGCGGTTTGCATCTTCTTCCGTGACGACCCCACCCTCGCCGACAAGCCCTGCCTCATCCGCAAGTCCGACGGCGGCTTCCTCTACGCCACCACCGATCTCGCCACCATCGATCACCGCATCAACGTCTGGCACGCCACCGACATTTGGTACGTCGTCGGAAGCCCGCAGGAACTTCACTTCAAACAAATCTTTGCCGCCAGTCACAAACGCGGTCAGACCGCCTCCTTCCAGCACGTCGCCTTCGGCAGCATCCTCGGGCCGGATGGAAAAATGTTCCGCACTCGCAGCGGTGAGTCCGTAGGCCTCATCGAAGTGCTGGACGAAGCCATCGAACGCGCCGCCGCCGTGGTGGCGGAGCGCGAAGGACTCAGCGATGAAGAAAAAGCCACCATCGGCGAAACCATCGGCATCGGTGCCGTGAAATACGCCGAACTCTCGCAGAATCGACTCACCGACTACAAGTTCAGCTGGGACAAAATGCTCTCCCTCCAGGGCAACACCGCGCCCTACCTCATCAACGCCTACGTCCGAACCCGTGCCATTTTCCGCAAGCTCGAAGGCACCCCGGAAGGAGCCGGGGAAATCGAAGCACCCGCCCAGCTCGTCTTCACCGAGCCCGCCGAACGCGCCCTCGCGATGAAGCTCGCTCAATACGCCGAAGCCGTGCATGACGTGCTTGATGATTTCCGCCCCAACCTCCTCGCCAACTACCTCTACGAGCTAGCCACCACCTACCACGCCTTTTACGAAGCCTGTCCCGTCCTCAGCTCCCAGGGAGACATCCGCGCCACCCGCCTCATCCTCTGCGATCTCACCTCCCAGGTGCTCAAAAGCGGCTTAGGCCTGCTCGGCATTCAGACCACCGAGCGCATGTGATGGCTTCCACCCCGGCTCAGCCGGAGCGGAAGGATGCTCGTTCTGGTGGACCGTATCAGGGCCACCAGGTTCATCCACAGCATACATGAAGGCTGGAAGCAGAATAAAAAGCCCGGTAGCAAAGACAGTCAGGAGTTTCATGGCTTGGCAGGGAAGCGAATCGGCAACGCGCTGACCCGCTCGGCCCCAGCCTGGCCTTACCTTCCCTTTAAGTCAAGCAATGGCTTATTCGGATAAGCTTTTACTTGATTCAAACCCACTCAGCGCCGTCCCTTTTTTCGCCGACGAAAGGCCACTCGGGGGCGACTCGAAGGCAGCGGATGGCACGCGTGCAGAACCTTAAATCCCCGCGCCACCGCCACCTGCCGCCACTCACCGAACAAGGCCTCCAGCAGAGGCTCGTAGGGCAGCTGACGGTTGGCCACCATCCACAGGCTTCCCTCATCTTTCAACGCCGCCGCCGCCGCAGAAATGAAGCGCAACCCCAAGGAGGGATCCGCCTCCCGGCCTTCGTGGAAGGGCGGATTCATCACCACCTGATCAAATCGCCGCAGCCCGACACCTGCCGTCACATCCGCCCAATGCAACTTGGGCCGGACCGGCACCAGCACCTTGCCCAGATTCCGCCGTGCAGGTTCCAAAGCCCGTGCATCAGCCTCAAAGGCATCCAGACTGTCCACGGCCGGACAGCGCCTCAGCACCTCCAAGGAGAGAAATCCCCAACCACAACCCAGATCCGCCACCTGCCCTGCCAAAGTCTCCGGCAAGTGATCTGCCAGCAACGCCGACCCCTCATCCACGCGATCCCAACTAAACAATCCCGGCTGAGTCCAATGATCCAACGGTGGTTGCCGCCGCATCTCCCCCCCTTTTTCCCAGGCATCCAGGCCACTTCCCTCCCACGGCCCATTTTGGCGCAGGAAAAAAACCCGGCTGTGATGCTTCGTCACCGCAGCAGCCACCTCCTCCACCCGCACTTCCTGCAGGCGCTTGGCCAACCGCTTGGCACCCCACAGATTCGGCACCGAGACCACCGCCACCCCCTCACTACCCGCCCAGCGCACCGCCCGTGCCAGCTCTGCTTCTTGGCATTCCCTTTGCCGATCTGGCACTAGCAGCACCGTCGGAAAACAGGCCGGTTCGTTCGGCAGTCCTTCCGGTTTGAGACCTGCCTCCTCCCACCCCGACGCCAACCCGCGATCCCAGCACAAGGCACGCGCCCCCTCCGTCCGCCCCGTTCCAGGCGTCAAATTCCACAGCAGCCGACGCCCCGCCACCAGCTCAGGCATCGTCTCCAGAGCGTAATTCAAAGCCTGAGATGCCTGGAGACGAGACATAAAAACGCAGACATCAACGCCAACTGGAGTTCCTCGCCTTTACGCCGCCGTGAATCACCGCAGGCGTTGCGCCAGCTCCTCCAAAAGCGGCCGATTTACTCCTTGCTGCCTTTATCTTTCTCCGATTTGGAAGCACCCTTCTTCTTTTTCTTCGACCCAGCGTTGCGCAGAGCCTTGGGAATCGGGTCTTCCTTCTTCTGAAGAGCACGCCGAAGCTTCCTCAATGCAATGTTTTGCAGCTGGCGGATCCGCTCCCGGGTGACTCCAAACTCCTGGCCCACTTCTTCCAAAGTGCGAGACTTTTGGCCCATCAAACCGAAACGCGCATCAATGATCTTGCGCTCCCGCTCATCGAGCACGGTGAGCAGACCATCCAGCTGGCCATGCATGTTCTTGTGGCTCAGCAGGTCAAACGGCGTCTGCGCATTCTCATCGCCCACGATCTCACCAAACTCGGTGCTATCGTCATCGCTGATCGGCGCATCCAACGACGCCGGGCGCATTGAGGCCACCTTCAATTGGGAAAGTTTGGCGCGGTCGATGCCGATTTCCTCGGAAAGCTCGTCATCCGTCGGCTCACGGCCCAGCTCCTCACTCATCGACATGGCCACCCGCCGCATCTTGCTGATCTTGTCCACCATGTGGACGGGCAGCCGGATGGTTTTCGATTGATTGGCCAGAGCGCGCTTGATGGATTGCTTGATCCACCACGCCGCATAGGTGGACAGCTTCCCACCCTTGTTCGGATCGAAACGCTCCACCGCCTTCATCAGACCGATGTTGCCTTCCGAAATGAGATCCAGCAAAGGCAGGCCGTAATTGGCATAGTCCTGAGCAATTTTAACAACCAACCGCAAGTTCGCGCGGATCATGTGCGACCGCGCTTCCGGATCACCTCGTTTGATCCGCTCCGCCAGCTCCACCTCCTGATCAGGGGTCAAGAGATCGGTTTTCCCGATCTCCCGGAGATAGATCTTGATGCCTCCATCGAGTTCCATGGTAATTACAAATCAAATAAACGTCAGAGTGTCTCACTATCTTGTGCCAATGCCATTCGAACCTCGAAAAATTGCGAGTGGCAAGATTGCCGTCACCAAAACAAGTTGCTCGATCTTCCCGCAGCAAATCGTGTGCCAACTTTGAGTTGGTGTAAAATCGCAGCAGAGACGGGGTGACATGGCGGCACGGCTCGAAATCAAAGCAAGCCAGTGAACTCGTTGTTGAACTCGATTTCGTCTCCCAAGTCAACAAAAATTGAGGAGAAAACCCAACATTTGCACGGCCCTCCTGGGAGAGACTCGAAACGGGGCGAACGAGCCAAAAATGAAGGCTACTTCCTCACCCGAAGACATCTGAAGACATTCGCCGCAACCCTGCGGGCATCCTCATTCTGCGTTCCCCGACCTGTACCTCACCGAACTCGCCCGCAGATTTCCCCTCTCAGAGCCCTTGAGAGCTGCCTTCAAACACACCCCGCCAAAGTTGCGTAAAATCAGCTTGCGTGACTCCCACTTCGCGGCATCTTCCCCGCCCTCCGTTTTCCGGTATCCCGCTTTGTTCCATTGCAACCGGAGCATCTTTGGAGTTCCTCCCCCCTTTCTCGCCATGAACGCAGTCATCTCCAAAATCAATCAAGAGCAACTCAAAACCGACATCCCAGTCTTTCGTGTGGGAGATTCGGTGAAGGTGCATTGCCGTGTTGTTGAGGGTAACAAAGAGCGGATCCAGATCTTCGCAGGTGTGGTGATCTCCCGCAAAGGCAGCGCGATCAACGATGCGTTCACCGTGCGCAAAATTTCTTATGGTGAGGGCGTGGAACGGGTTTTCCCCGTGCACAGCCCCAAGATCGCCAAGATCGAAGTGACTCGCCAAGGCAAAGCTCGCCGCAACCGCCTCCACTACTTGCGTGACCGCGTCGGCAAGCAGGCTCTTTTCGTCAAAGAGCGCAACACCCGTGCTTGAGACAAGCGCCCGTCCTTCTTTTTCCAACGACGCCTTCCCTCCGGAGGGCGTCGTTTTTTTTGCCTTCACGGTTAGGTGTCGGCACTCTCGACGATCACTCCACCGCCGAAGGGTGCGCCCAATCGATGGGAGACCTCGGCATCAGGGAAAAAGTAACGCATCACCGCATGCTGAGGATTTCCCTTCCAGCGCCGAGCGGCCCACCAACCGGCCAGGGCGACGGCAGCTAGGAGCAACGCCAGGATGCCCGCTATTTTCAGCTCGGGAGCCGTCGGCGCACCGGCGCTGGCAGCCCGATCCGCTTCCAATTGGCGCAGGCCGCGATCCATCACGGTGACGGCGGTGCGAACACGCGTGGGGAGGTCATCTCCTGCTTCCTGAGCCTGACGACGGGCCTCGTTGCCGACCCGCATGAGGTCCGCCGGCAGGTAGCGCTGCCACACGCCGGGAGCATAAGAGACCCCGATGTTCTCCGAACTGCGATCCACCAGGATCAACGCCGCCAGGGGATCGAGCGAGAGTTGACGACGGGCTTTCAGAGTCGTTTGGCGGACATTGCTTCCGGGATCCGAAAAAGTCAGGGCGCGCACCCAGAGGCCGATGCCGGTGTCGTCTCGCAAGGCTTGCAGCTCTTGCTCGAATTGCTCTTCCATCTCGGCAGGCAGAGCCCGAGCCTCGTCCACCACCCAGGCGGCCTGGGCCTGCATGGCGACCCCGCACAGGAGCCAGGCGGCGATGATTGATCGACACCCTGAAAGCCCGGTCCAGGTCACAATGCGCATGATCCTGCTACCAAACGGCTTCTCGCGCCAACCTGCAAGCCCAGAGCGCAATCTTTCCGCCTCGAACCGAGGAGCCGGGATTCAGCCGCTTGTGAAATTTTTCACAAATTCGCCTTGCCGCTCCTTGCCCCCGCGTAGAATAGTCGCCTCCACGCTGTTATGCCCACTGTCACCCGCGACTTCGAAGCCCCCGATGCGGCCTCCAAGGCTGCGCGCCAGCTGGAGGCTATCGAGGAGACCACCACCGACCTTGTCGGGGAAAAACTCACCTTAAACATGGGCCCGTCCCACCCAGCCACCCACGGGGTGCTGAGGTTGGTCCTCGAACTGGATGGGGAGATCATTGAGAAGGCGGACCCCGTCGTGGGATACCTGCATCGCGGGGATGAAAAGATCGCCGAGAACATGCATTACAACCAGTTCGTGCCGTACACGGATCGACTGGACTACCTGGCACCGTTGGCCAACAACGTGGCCTACGCCTGTGCGGTGGAGAAACTGATGGGCTGGGAGCTGCCGGAGCGAGGCAAAGCCATCCGCGTGCTGTGTTGCGAGCTGGCGAGGATTTCCTCCCACCTCCTCGGGGTGGGCGTGTTTGCCATGGACGTCGGCGCGATGACGGTCTTTTTGTACACCTTTCAGCAGCGGGAGTACATCTACAACATGAGCGAGCAGCTCACGGGAGCCCGTTTCACGACGAGCTACACGCGGGTTGGCGGGCAGATTCGGGACTTGCCAGAGGGTTTTGTGGAGACGCTCAAAGCCTACTTGGATGACCTGGAGCCCGTCATTGACGAGATCGACAAGCTGCTGAGCCGCAACGCGATTTTCATCGGCCGGACCAAAGACCTCGGCATCATTTCCAAAGCAGACGCCGTGGCCTACGGGATCACGGGCCCGAACCTGCGGGCGAGCGGGGTGGACTACGATCTGCGCAAGGCGCGGCCTTACCTCGACTACGAGAAGTACGAGTTCGATGTACCCATCGGCACCGTGGGAGACTGCTACGACCGCTATTTGATACGGATGGAGGAGATGCGCCAGTCGGTGCGCATCCTGCGCCAGCTGCTGGCGGATCTACCCGGAGGCCCGGTGAATGTGGCGGATGCCAAGGGCTTGCTGCCCAAAAAGGAGCGGGTACTGATGAAGATGGAGGAGCTGATCCACCATTTCATCATCGCCACGCAGGGCATCGACGCGCCTGCGGGTGAGGTGTACTTTGGTGCGGAGAATCCGAAGGGCGAACTCGGTTTTTACATTTGCAGCAAGGGCGGCGGCGTGCCCTACCGCCTGAAGATCCGCAGCCCTTCCTTCGTCAATCTCAGCATCCTGCCGAAGCTGCTGAAGGGAGAGATGCTCAGTGACATCCCCTCCATCCTCGGCAGTCTCGACTTTGTGATGGGCGAGTGTGATCGCTAAACTCACCTCTCTTTTCTAATTCCCACCCCTGTCTCCGTCATGGCCCTCGAAGTCCCCGCCGACCTGGAAGCTAAAATGGATGAGGTCATCACCCATTATCCGGTGTCGAAGCGCAGCGCGGTCTTGCCGCTGCTTCACCTCATCCAGCACCATTTTCGCTACATCAGCGCGGAGGCCATCGACTGGGTCGCGGCCAAACTCGACCTCGAGCCGATCAAGGTGCGGGAGGTGGTGACGTTTTATCCCGGCTTCCGCCAGACGGCACCTGGGCAGCACCACATCCGCGTGTGCCGAACGCTTTCCTGCGCCATGGCGGGTGGGCACGAGCTGATGGACTCCCTGTGCGAGGCCGCCAAAATTGATCGCTCATCGGTCGATCACCACCACCCCATCGCGGTGAGTGAGGACGGCAAATTCAGCATTGAGTATGCCGAGTGCCTCGCCTGCTGTGGTTTCGGCCCGGTTTGCATGGTGGAAGATGATTTCTACGAGCAGGTGACACCGGCAAAGGTGCCGGATTTGCTGAAAAAATACGACTGATCTCGGCTCGGTCCGGCGGATCCATCGACCCGCACCGGATGACGCAAAGATGAATCCCTCGTTGCCAGGCCGCCGATTTTGTCCGTAACTGCCCGGACCATGGATTGCCAGCAGGGCCGTATCATTGAAAGCCTCCTCACCTCCTACCGAGAGGAGGGAGGCATCAATCACGTGGACTGCGGGCGGCTGCCGTCCAAACCCGCCATCGCGGCGTTGTGCGAGGACCTGCTGCACCTGCTGTTTCCGGGTTTTTTCGATGCTTCGGAGATCCCCTCGGCCGAGCTTGAAATGCTGACCAGCGAGCACGTGGCCTCCTTCCGAGAGCGGATGAACGTGGAGGTGCGCCGCAGTCTGCGTCTGGTCCACCATGGAAAAAGCGCCAACCCTCAGCAGCAGGCCGTGGATCTGGTTTGCGACTTCTTGCTGACCCTACCGGAGGTGCGCCGCCTGCTGCAAACGGATGTTCAGGCCGCCTACGATGGCGATCCCGCCGCGCGCAGCTTTGAGGAGATCATCCTCGCCTACCCCGGTCTGGAGGCGATCGCCATCCAGCGCGCGGCTCACACGCTCTTCAGCCTGGGTGTGCCGCTGCTGCCTCGGATGATGACCGAGTGGGCGCATGGCCGCACCGGCATCGACATTCACCCAGGAGCCCAGATTGGTTCCCACTTTTTCATCGATCACGGCACCGGCGTCGTCATTGGAGAGACCTGCGTCATCGGCCACCATGTGAAGCTCTACCACGGCGTGACCCTAGGAGCGCGCAGTTTTCAGAAGGACGATGCTGGCAACCCGGTCAAAGGTATCAAACGGCATCCCAACGTGGAAGATTACGTCACCATCTATCCCAATGCCACCGTGCTGGGGGGCGACACCGTCATTGGCGCGCGCAGCACCATCGGTGCCAACGTCTTCCTCATGCAAAGCGTGCCGCCCGATCGCGTCTATGCCTTGGGCGATCAAGAACACCAGATCCGGGATAAAACTCAAGGCCCCAGCCGCCGACCCGCTGAGGCCCTATCCGGTGCCCCGACCGCATGAACGAGCCCGACGCCGACAGCCCCACGCCCTCATGGCAGTTGGAGTTTGGCTTTTTCGACGCCGATCTCGCCGCACCGACGCCCGAACAGGAGAGCGCCCGAGCCCCCATCCCAGAGGCTCTCGCAGCGGAGGATCACCTCCAGGAGCCGCCTCCCGCGCTGAGCGAGGAGGAACTGACCCACCAGTGCCGCCAATGGCTGACCGACCTCAACCTGCCTGGTGCCGCCAAACTCGTCCGGGTGCATTGGAATGCCCGCCTCCAGAGCACCGCAGGTTTTGCCTCCTACCCCTCCTGGCGCATCGAACTCAATCCCCGGCTTGTGGCCTTTGACGGGCAAGTCCAGCGCACCTTGAAGCACGAGCTGGCGCACCTCATCGCCTATCATCAGGCCGGCAGGCGGCGCATCGAGCCCCATGGCCCGGAGTGGCGCCACGCCTGTGCCCTCCTCGGCATCCCTGGCGAGTCCGCCCGCCACACCCTGCCCCTGCCGCGCCGCCGCGTTCGTCGGCAGATCGCCTACCAGTGCCCGTCCTGCGGCTTCGTCCTGCACCGGGTTCGGGTATTTCGGCAGACCACGGCCTGCCTGCGCTGCTGCAATGCCTACAATGGTGGGCGCTACGACGCGCGGTTCAAATTTCACCGTCTGGAAAATCCACCCCCATCGGAGTAACCAGGCCCTACCTTGGCACGCAACCTGCCCGCCCCCTCTCATCCCGCCCCCCAACTCTCTCCCCCGCTCCCCGATCGCCTCATGCCCTGGATTGATCCGCAAGCCCTGCGCCAAGCCACTGCGGCGGAGACGCGCCGCCTCCGCAACCCGCTGGGAGCCACCCTGCACGCCACCGGGGCCGATTTTGCCGTCTTTTCAGGCACCGCAGACCGGGTGGAACTTTGCTTTTACGAGCCTGATGACCCGACCCGCGAAGCCGCCCGCCTGCGCATGCACCGCACCGAATGCGGCATCTGGCGCGCCCGCGTCCATGGCGTGAAGCCCGGTCTGCTCTACGGCTACCGCGTCGATGGGCCGTGGGATCCCGATCACGGACTGCGCTGCGACCCCCGCAAGCTCCTGCTCGACCCCTATGCCCGCGCCATCCAGGGGGAGGCACAGGCCCGCCTCGACATGATCTCCGAGCCTGATCCGGGGCACCCGCCCGGATCCACCGACAATGGTGCCACCGCCTTGAAAGCCGTCCTGGTGGACGAAACCTTCGACTGGGGCGATGATCGCCCCCCCGCCACGCCCTGGGAAGACACCGTCATTTGCGAACTCCATCTCAAGGGCTTCACCCAGCAGCATCCCGACATCCCCGAACCTCTGCGCGGCACCTACGCCGGGTTGGCCCATCCCGCCGCCATTTCCTACCTCAAGGACCTGGGCATCACCGCCGTCCAGATTCTCCCCCTGCATCAGCACCTGGATGACGGATTTTTGATTGATCGCGGCCTCACCAACTACTGGGGTTACAACACGATCGGCTATTTTGCCCCGCACGCCGCCTACGCCGCCTCTCAGGATCCTCACGGTCTGCTCGCAGAGTTCAAAAACCTCGTCAAATCCCTGCATCAAGCCGGGATCGAAGTCATCCTCGACGTGGTGTACAATCACACCGCCGAAGGCAACGAACACG
>JAGRPD010000591.1 GCA_020439875.1 Verrucomicrobiales bacterium | reverse complement strand
GATGACCACCGACTCGGTCGCCTTCCCTCCCTTCATGTCGGACACCTCGACGCGCGCCACATAGAACCCCGCGTTGCTCCAGTTCTTAGTGCGGGTCGGCAGGTTGAGCTGGCCGTTCTGGTTGGTGTTGTCCCCCATGTCCCAGTGATAGGCCAGCGCATCGCCATTCGGATCCGTGGCACTGACGGAAAAGCTCACCGTCTGCCCGATGTTCGGCGTGGTGTTGCTGACCGTGAAAGCCGTGATCACAGGCGCATCGTTGCTGGCCTGCGTGCCGACGTTGACCACCACATCCAAGTACTGATTGGGTTCCGTGCCTCCTTTTCCAGTGGCCGTGAAATGAATGTCCGCACCGACATCGCTGAAGGTCCGCCCAATCTGCAGGATGCCATCCTCCTTGTCGTTGTTGTCCGTGTTGGTGCCCGGATTGGCACCGTACGGACCGGTATCGCGCGAGTAGGGCGTCATGTCCAGCTGCACCGCATTCTGCCCTCCCGTATCTCGGCGCCAGTCCACCTGGATGCCATAGGGCAGCCAGTTTTCCGCGATGCCATTGGTCGGCAGCAGCCGGTAGGTGAGCCAGTATTTGTAGGGTGATGAGATGCCCGGCGGAGTCGTGCTGTTGACGTTGATCTTGATGGCGCGAGGAACGGCATCGGTCATTGATCCGAAATTGGCCGTCTGCACATCATGCCGGTACAATTGAAAAGTCCCCCCTGTGGTGGTGCTCACGATATCGCCATCCGCCTGCACCAGCCAATCCAGCCGGTTCTTGTTGCTGGCGGTGTAGTGAGCGCGCCCACTGTCAAAATCACCCGATCCATTCTGTGCACCCATCACTCCAAACTTGTGACCGTACTCGATGCGTTCGTCATCCGCCGCATCCCCCACGTAACCTCCTGGCTTCGAGTCCTCGCCGTTGGGAGAGGGTGAATCCGTCAGCCAGTAGCCCGAATGGTAAAGGCCCAGGTTGTGGCCAAACTCGTGGGACGAGGTCCGCACCGCAATGTACTGACGCAAAAGGTGCGAGGGCTTGCCGCCCACACTGGCCACGCCCGCATACCCAAATCCTGTTCCCTGGCTGTTGGTCGCCGTATTGGTGATCACGGTGTAAAAATCGAAGTTGTTGTAGTTCCACGCCGAGTTGGCAGCCAGCGCCGCCGCCCGTGCATCGGAGTGCAGCGTGCCAAAGGCTCCCACGTAGTCGCCTCCATTTTTTGGCAGGGTCACCACGTCGGTGAAGGTCGTTGTCAGCGTCGATTTCCCGTACGAATTCTCCTCCCAAAACGCCTCCGCTTCCCCCTGCCGAGCCTGCGCCGTGGCCAGAGCCACCGGCTCGTAAGCGGGATCCTCATCCGCAAAGCGAGCCCGGATGTACAGCATCGTCTTCGCACCTTCCGTGTGGGCGGAAGGCTGCTCCGGCGGCAGATCCGCGCCATCACCCGTGCCATCCTGCGCCGCCACCGGCCAGACACCCTCCACTTGCCCCAGCGCCAGCTCGCGATAGGCAGGCAGCTTGAGTGGCCCCAGCTCTTGCTCACTCTGGCGCAGCTGCTGCCGCGCCTCCGCCAGGGCCGCATCGGACTCGACCTGATAAAACCGTTTTCCCACTTGGATCGTCCGCCCCTGCAGCCCCAAGTCCGCCGTTTCCGCTGCGCCCAATTCGCGCACAGGATCATCCGCCATCGCCACCAGCGCATCGATCGAGATGCCATGCACCGAGAGCTTTTGCTTCGTCGCCACCTCCGCCCGCTCGCCAAAGGTGAACACCTGCTGCCGCTCCCCGTCGAGCATCACCCAGCGCTCCCGCCACGACCGCCCGTCCGGCCCACCGCAAGCCTGCTCCAGCTCGAAGTCCGCCGTCGTACTCACCGGGATCTCCAGCCACGTCTTGATCGGATCCGCCAGCAGCTTCCGCATCTCATAGGGCACCGCATGAGCCAGCGCCTCCCTGGGGTTTGAGACAATCAATGCCTTGAGCGCGCTCCGGCGTGCCTTCGCCAACTGAACGCCTTCCTGCACCTCCTCAGCAGTCCAAGCCCGCGAATCCAGCCCTTGGCTCCAAGCATCAAAGGCAGCGATCGCCACCGACGGATCCCCTGTCGCGACCGCATCATCAGTCGCCCATCCAGCAGCGGACTCGTCCTGAGCCATCTGCTGCTGCCGAGTCATCGGATCATCGTTCGACGCCTGCCAAACCACGGCAGTGAGAAGCAAAGTCATTAGAAGGGTGGGCACCAGCCACCGACAGGCGGACAAAAAAGGTTTGGGCATTTAGAGGGGAGAAAAACCGGGAGAATTTCCCGGTTTTTTATCACAACGAGTTGGGGATCCGCTACGGCGAAAATTTTGCCGCTGCGACCACCCGCACCATCACCCTCGCCTCGAAATGCAATTCTTTATTGAATTCGGCATGCCATGCTGCGCAAAATTTCCCCTCGTGCTCAGCCAAGGACACGGATGTATTCCAATCAGCAGGTCCTTCTAACTCCTGATCGACTCGCTCTCCCGTGGCGGGTCGCCACCCGGTCAGCATCGCTTGCCAGCGTCTCTCCGACTCCATCTTTCGGGACGACTGCTCTGGATGGGGCCGGATCCACGCCACCCACCAGCCTTGGTCGTACCATACCGGTTCGGAAGCGACCGGGAAATCGTAGATTGCGGCCGCGCGTCCCAGCTCCTTGACCCGAGTTTTTTGGGCACCTGTCAGATCCATCACCACCAGGTGAAGATTGACATCATAAGCATCCCCAGGCAGTGGCTCCCCCATCGACAAGGCCACCTCATGCCCTCGAAAAGTCGATGCATCTTCCACAAGGAACTGCCCCGTCGCCGCCCCTCGTGGAACGGCCTGCAATTCCAACTGA
>JAGRPD010000590.1 GCA_020439875.1 Verrucomicrobiales bacterium | reverse complement strand
AAGTGAGAAGCCCTACCCGATTTTTGCGGAGTATCAGGGTGCGGGGCGGATGATTTCGAGACGGGCAAATTGACGCGTCACGCCGGCAGGCAGATTCAGCGTCACCGTGGTCAAACGGTTCGGACTTTGGCCGCTGATTGCATTGTCTGAAACCACCGTGCCTCCATTGATGCCGACCGGCGTCGCGCCTCCGAGGCTCTGGGCGATGATCGTCCAACCGGTGAGTTCGGAGCCGACCTGCAGGTTCAGCGTCACGTCGGTCGCGCCGGGATTGCGGCGGAAGGTCAGGGTCAGATCCGTCGAGCCTGCTGCCCCAGGGGCGGGCGTCACCGTGAAGCCGGTGCTAGCGGGCGCGTTGTAGCTCAAGGGGCTGTAGCCGTAGGCATACTCGACCAGGAGCGCGATGCCATCGCCATCGAGATCGCCCGCTGGATTGATGAATTCCCCCACCAGCGCTGCGGGGAAGTAGGTGGCGAGGAAGGACTCAAAAGGTGTCAAAGGCGGCGGCACCGCGTAGGTCAGGCTGAGGGCGGGACGGCGGGCGGGCGTGGGGTGTTGCCGACTGCCAAAGCGTTTGGCCTCGGTGGTGCTCGGAGCTTCGGCCCCTTTCAGCAGCCAGCCGAAGTTGCTGCTCGGAGTCGAGAGCCAGGCATTCACATCCGCCACCACACTTGCGCCACTCCAGGCGTAGCTGCCATTCGAGTTCACGTTGATCGTCGCCGAGGCGGTGGGATCAAAATCTCCGCCGGGGGCTGTCCAGGTGGTGCCACTGATGGAGGGGCTCGGCGAGGTCACGGCGCTGAAGGTCCAGGTGGCGTCTCCCACCTCCGCAGGGGCACCCGTGCCACCGGGATCGCCCGCGTTGGAACTGCCCTCACCCCAGGCGCGCGTGGCCCGGTGCAGGCTGAAGGGCAGGGAACCCACGATGGTTTTATCCATGTAAAGCGCGAGGCTGGCGCTGGAGACCACCGCACCCGCAGGCACCGCGCTCAGATCAAATCGCAGCAGACTGCGGCGTGGTGCGTAGCCATTTCCCCCCGCCGTATTTCCCGCAAACAAAAAGGGACCTACGCCATTGCTCAGCGTGCCGTCCTCTTGAAACAACACCGTGTCCGCCGCCGCAGAGACCACGCTGGAACCCGGCGTCGCAGCCACCACTTGATAAATGCCGCCTGCGGGATATCCCGCCGCCAGTTGCAACACACCGCCATTGCTCTTGGTGCCGATGAAGATCTCGCCCGCCTCATCCTCGCCCAAGGTGAGGATGCGCTGGCTCGCATCCAGCGGATTGGGGCCCGTCAGTGGCACAGCTTGTGTCAGAACAAAACTCCCACTCAGCGGCGCAGTTTCCTCCAGCCCCATCAGCCGCCCTCCCATTCCCGAAGCGGCCCGGTAGTCACCAAACAAGTATTTCCCCTGCAACGCGGGAATGGCACTGCCGCGATACACCATGCCTCCCGTCACCGAGACGCCCAGCTGCGGCAGCGTCGGGCTGCCGATCGTCACGCCCGGATGCGCATACTCGGCGATCGGAGCGATGCTCGACGCCGGAGCCGTGCCCGCGCCCACCATCGCGGGGTCAAACTCCGAATTCCCCTCCCGATAGCGCCAGCCGTAGTTCCCGCCGCTGACGATGAGATTCACCTCCTCCACCTTCACCTGACCCACGTCCGCGCAAAACAATCGCCCCGTGCCTCCCGGTCTCGAGTCGAATGAAAAACGCCAAGGATTGCGCAGCCCGTAAGCATAAATTTCCTCCCGCGTGCCGCTGCCGGCACCGACAAACGGATTGTCCACCGGAATGCCGTATTGGCCGCCCGGACCCGAGGTCCCGAGAGGATCGAGGCGCAGGATTTTTCCCAGCAGCTTCGTGAGGTCCTGACTGTTTCCGAGTCCGCCGGAGGGTTTGCTGCTGCTGCCACCCGTGTGGCCCTCGTCGTTGTCATCCGCGCCCCCTCCATCCCCGGTGCCGATGTAGAGCATGCCATCGGGACCGAAGGCCAACTGCCCGCCATTGTGGTTCGACTGAGGCTGGCCAAAGGTCAGTAAAATCCGCTCACTGAGGGGATCCGCCGCGTTGGCATCCATCGCTGAAACGGAGAATTCAGACACCACTGACACATGCTCCTGCGGCACGCTCGGGTTGCTCGTCGCCATGCTCGGCGCGGAATAATAGACGTAAAACTTGCCCTCACCCGGCGCGCTCGGCGTGTCGAAATCGGGGTGAAACGCCAACCCCAGCAGTCCGCGCTCGCTGTAACCCGTGGTTTGCGGCACCGCACTCGCCGTCAGATCCAAAAACGGCACGGGCAGCATCATGCCGCCCTGGATGATCCAGATTCGACCGGGTTGATCGCAGACAAACACTCGCCCGCTGCCGTCTCCCGCGTGGGTGATTGTGGTGGGAGAATACAGCTGTTGCAGCACCACAGGCTTCAGGTGCAGGGTGGGAAAAGCCCCCGGCAGAGAGGCGGCAAAGCTGAGCAGGCAGGCGAGTACGGAGAGGCGGCGGCGCATGATGGAGACGAGGCGTTGAAGAGAAGCCGGGAGGAAATGAGGTGGAATTACAACAAATTCAGGCGCTTGGCGCAAGCCCTCGGTTTGCACCCAAGGGAAAGGTCTCCCCTTTGACCAGCGTTTTGCATGCTTCCTATAATGACTGCACGCAAATCTTCCGATGGTTCCACGGGGCGCATGATGGCCCTGGCCGCTGCTTTTTTAGGCTGGCTGTTTGATGGCTTCGAAATGGGCCTTTTCCCCCTCATTGGCCGACCCGCACTGCTGGATCTGCTGCATGGCGATGCCGCCGGAGAGGCGGGCACCTGGTTTTCCGTCATCATCGCCACCTTCCTCGTCGGTGCCGCCACCGGCGGCGTCCTGTTCGGCTGGCTCGGAGATCGCATCGGTCGCGTCCGCGCCATGACGCTGAGCATCTTCACCTATGCCGTCTTCACCGGTCTCTGCGGTTTTGCCACGGAGGCCTGGCACATCGCGGCGCTGCGTTTCATCGCCTCGCTCGGCATGGGCGGAGAGTGGTCCCTGGGTGTGGCCCTGGTCAATGAATTGTGGCCGGGTCGGTCGCGGGCCTGGATCGCAGGAGCCATCGGTGCCGCCGCCAACGTGGGCTTTTTGCTGGTCGGTCTCTTCAGTCTGGTCATGCTCAACTGGGTGGAACACTGGCGCGGCTGGGCGCTGGCCATGCACGTGCCTGAGGGCGTGGTGGAGAGCCTCTTTGCCCACGGTGGCTGGCGGCTGCTCATGATTAGCGGAGCGCTACCCGCGCTGCTGATTTTCCTCATCCGTCTCTTTGTCCCTGAGTCGGACAAATGGGAGGAGGTCAAAGCTCACGGCGGAGCCAATCACTGGCGCGCGGCGGAGTTGGGTGGCGTGGTGCTGGCGGGTCTCGCGGCCCTGGTCGTCACCTGGGCGTGGTCGCCCCTCGGGTTGAGCCCGCTGCCTGCCGGCATCGTCACGCTGGTGGGGTTGGTGGTGATCTGGAAAGGTTTCCTTCACCCCGTCAACGGCTACCTGAAACGCGCAGGCGGCTCGGTGGATCCCACCAGCGCGCGGAGAAATCTCGCCCTCGGTGCTGTGCTCGCCGGTGTGGCCTTGCTCGCCACCTGGGGCTCCGTGCAGCGTGGGCCCTACTGGGCGGATCAGCTCACCGCTGGAACTAGCATCCAGCATGCCAAAGAAATGACGCAAATCGTCATCGCCATCGGGGCCGTCATCGGCTCCTTCCTCGCGCCGTTGGTGGGCGACCTCATCGGCCGTCGTCCCACCTACACCCTGCTCTGTGCCGGTGCACTCGGTGCCACCCTCGGATTTTTTACGCTCAACGACAGCTACGGCACGTCCTTCCTCGCCTGGGCGGGATTGGCTGGGGGACTGTCCGCCACGTTTTACGGCTTCTTCCCGCTCTACTTCCCTGAGCTTTTCCCCACCTCCATCCGCGCCACCGGTCAGGGTTTCTGCTTCAATGTGGGTCGTGTTTTGGCGGCGGTTGGCGGTCTGCAATGGGCCACACTCATGAGCCTGGCCGGCGGAGACTTCTCCCGCGCGGGCTCCTGGATGTGCATGATTTACGTCGTCGGCATGGTGGTCATTTGGTTCGGACCCGAGACCCGTGGGCGCGGCCTCCAGTGAGCAGCTACCCCGCTTTTTACTTGCGGCGCACCGGGAGCCGATGAATCAACATCCCCATGTCGAGAGTATTGGATCGTTTGGAACGGCGTGAACGCGCCATGAACAGCCAAGCCCGCACCCAGCGCTGGCTTTGGATCGGTGGCATCTTGGTGCTGGCTGCGATGGTCCTCTGGCTCTTTCTGCGGCCCGATCCCATGACCGGCCCGGTCGATCTGAACACCGCCTCTTCAGAGGTCCTGGAAAGCCTGCCCGGTGTCGGCCCCGATCTCGCCGAGCGCATCATCGCGGGTCGCCCCTACGAGAAGCTGGAAGACATCATGAACGTCAAAGGCATCGGGGAAGCCACCTTCCAAAAGATGCGCCCTCGTCTCGCCCTCGACGCCTCTCCTCCCGCCCGATGAACCTCCTCCGAACTGCCGCTGCTGCCTCGCTCTTTTTGGCCGTTTCTTCGCCGCTGTTTTCCGCAGAAAAGCGAACCTGGACCTCGGCGGATGGATCGGCCTCTTTCGAGGGCGAGCTGCTCGAGTTCGATGCCAGCAACGTCAAAATCAAGCGCTCTGCGGATTTCCAAATCTTTCCGCTGCCGCTCGACAAACTCTCTGCTGCCGACCAGACCTTCATTCGTGGACTGCTGCGCGAGCAAGCACGTGACGTCGGTGTCAAGGAAGGTCCGCACGCCGACAAGGTCACGGGTGAGTGGGTCAAGGCAACCTCGCCCAACGGACTGAACTATCAGTTTCTCGGCAATCCCAAGTGGACCGGTGAGGAGCGCTATCCGCTGCTCATCTGGCTGCATGGAGCCGGGCAAAGCGGCTCGGACAACGAAGCTCAAATGGGCGGTGCCACCAAGGCCTTCTCCACGGCGGAAAATCAGGAGGAACGTCCCTGCTTCATTCTCGCACCGCAGTGTCCCAGTCGTGACATTGGCTGGAAAAACGAAGTCGCTGCCAACCTCATGGCGCTAATTGCAGATCTCACCGACCATCTGCCCATCGATGAAAGCCGCATCTATCTCACAGGTTCGTCCATGGGAGGTTCGGGCTCCTGGTACATGGCAACGAACTATCCAGATGCGTTTGCCGCCGTCGCTCCGCTCTGCGGCGGCGGTGATCCAAAGAAGGCGGACGTCCTCAAATCGATTCCCATCTGGGTTTTTCATGGCGACCAAGATCCGGAAGTCCCCGTCGATCGCTCTCGCTCCATGTTCAAAGCCATTCAAGATGCTGGCGGTGAGGTCATTCAATACAGCGAACTGGCTGGCGAAGGTCACCTCATCTCGGGCATCGTGTACGCGAAGCCCGAACTCCACGAGTGGATCTTCGCCCAGAGAAAAGGCGGTTAGCTGCGGGGCCGGTCCTTATCGGGTATTGGGTGGTCGCCGCTGTCGGTAGGGCCTCGCCATTCTCAACCTGAGCGGCACCAAGCAAACGGGTAGCCGTGGCGCTGCTCGTCGAAAGCAAGCGACTCTCAGATGATTTACTCGGCTTTTAGACTCAGCAAAAACGCCTTCACATCCGCGAATTCCTGCGGCTTCAGGATGAGGTTCATCGGCGGCATGGGACTGATCGGCGTGGCGGTGTAGCCTTCGGCGAGCTTGGCGTTCGGGTTGAGGAGGCTTTCGAGGATGTAGGCCTCGTCTTTGCGGCCCGCGATGCCGTCCAGCGCCGGACCGACGGCGCTGCCCTGACCTTTGAGCATGTGGCAGTTCTTGCAGGCGGCCACGGGGTGTTCCCAGAAGATCTTTTCACCGCGTTGGATGTCGCCGACGAGCTTGGAGGGATCGTCTTCATTCTCTACGATGAGTTCGCAAAGCTTCACATCGTCGAAATAGACATCGCCTTTGCCGACATGGAGCAGATTGATACTGGCCTTCGGGCGGTCCTTGCTGTTGAAGACCACTTCGACTTCCGTCCAGTCCTGATCGCGACTGATGCGGGGCGATGTTTCGGCGCGGCCGATGTGATCGTTGAGGCTGGCTTTGCCGCGAAAGGCATGCGTTTTGATCCACGCGCTGAGGCGGTATTCGGTGTTCGGTTTGAGCGGCACATCGGCAAAGTAGCTCGTGTCTGCGTCGTCGCGGGTGATGCAGCGCATCGCGCGTTGGCCGCTGTGAACCATCTTCGGATCGGTGACGAAGCCCCACTGCGCGCCTTTGTTGCCGGGCTTGTTTTGGTAGTCGCGATGCTTCCACGTTTGCGCGATGGGTTCTTCAAAACCGGGATTCGGCAGCAGGTTGGGACCTTCTTTGTAGTTCAGGGCCTTGTGTTTCTTCCCAAGCATCTTCGCGGCCTCGGCGAGCCATTCGTCGTTTTCGACAACGGGATCGGCGGCCAGTTTTTTGACGAGGGTTTGGATTTCCGGCGTGGTGGGGAAGTCAGCGAGCTTCACGAACGCGGCGAGACGTGTGTGAAGATCGGGATCGGAGATGACGCCGGAGCCGAAGAAGAGGTCCTGCGCGGCTTTGTCACTGCCGAGAGCGCGGATGGCATTGCGGCGGAGTTTGGCGTCTTTGGAAATGAGGGCGGCTTGGTGGGTTTTGGCGTCGAGCTTGCCTTTGGCGTGAAGCACCCACAAACCGTGAAGATCGGTCGGATCAGACTGGTCGGTCGGATCTTCAATGCGGCGCTGTTGTTTCAAAAGACGGGTGTAGAGCGTGTTCGAGTCCTTTGCGGCACCTTTGCCCACAATCCGGTAAATCCGCCCACGGCTATGATCTCGCAGATCATTCTCATGCGCTCCGCCGACGCCGGTGGTGCCGACGAAGCCACCGCGTTCCATGCTGGGCGTCGGGTTGTGCTGGATGATGAAGTTTTGGAAATCGGCCACCCACACCGCGCCGTCTGGGCCGACCTCGGCGTGCACGGGACTGTTCCACTCGTCGCTGCTGGCGTAGAGATTGAAGGCATCGAGCGCCTTATAGCCGGCTCCGTCGGGTTGCACATCCATCAGCGAGACGACCTTCATCGTCGGCTCGCAGACCATCGCCATGCCTTGGAAGCGCTTCGGCAGCGCGTCGCTGTAGATGAAGTTCGAACCTGCGGCGGCGGTGTAGCCGCCAAAGACGTCCACCTGACGGAAGTTCGGCGTGATGGTGTGGCAGGTATCGACGACGTTGATCTTCTTCGCGGTCATGCCGCGACTGCCTTCGGCGTAGGCCGTGGCGGGGATACCGCCGAAGAAAAGCGGCGCGCCATTCGCGGTGCCACCGAATTGATCGCCTGCGTCGTTCGTGCTGTGGCCCCACGAATTGTTCGTGAACTGATGCAGAAACTCGAGCGCGCTGCCATCCGGCTTGAAGCGATACGTTCCCATGGCGAACTGATGTTTCTTGCCACCAACGTAGCCTTCGATGCCGCTGTAGCCGACGCAGCCGTAGATCCAATTGTCGAAGCCGTAATGCAGGTTGCTCGCCTGCGCGTGCGTGTCGCGAATGCCCCAACAGTCGATGATCGTCTCGCGCTTGTCGGCTTTGTCGTCGCCGTCCGTGTCTTCGAGGTAAATGAACTTCGGCGGCGCGGCCACGATGACGCCTCTGCGGGCAAAGACGATGCCGGTGGGCAGGTTCAACTTGTCGGCGAAGACGGTGAATTTGTCCGCCTTGCCATCGCCATCGGTGTCCTCGCAAATTTTGATGCTGTCCTGACCCTCGCCGTTTTCCTGGATGCC
>JAGRPD010000589.1 GCA_020439875.1 Verrucomicrobiales bacterium | reverse complement strand
TGACAATCGCGGCTACGAGGCTGGGCTGCGCCAAATCCTCGTCCCACTCGTCGTCCAAAATCTCCCCGGGATCGATTGAGACGAGGATTGGGAGGACGCAGGCCCCAGTCTGGGTTCCCGATTTTTTCGATGGGAATTGGGGCCTCCGAGGGGCTTTTCCCCACCGGATGCCAGTCTTTCCGATGCAGCTCTGGAGGCTCTGGGTGCGGAAGTTTGAAACACGGGCTTGCACCCGAGACGCAGGGCGGTATGAACAGGGGGGCGGCCAGTCCGACCTGTCATTTACCCTCCCTTATGAGCGACCCTATCCGGCATGAGTGCGGCATCGCGCTGGTGCGTCTCCGCAAACCTCTGGAGCACTATTACGACAAGTATCACAGCGCGCTCTGGGGATACCAAAAGCTCTACGCGCTGATGGCCAAGCAGCGCAACCGTGGCCAGGATGGCACGGGCATAGGTTGCTGCAAGCTGGGCACCCGCCACGGCCAGCCCTACATGTTTCGGCAGCGGTCGGTGAAGAAAGACTCGCTCAACGACATGTTCGATGAGGTGAGGAAAGACTACGTGCGCGACATGCGCCGCACCTTCGGATTGGAGAAAGGCCAGCGGGAAGCACGCTTTTTTCAGCCAGACACTCTGAAGGAGAACTTCGATTTCGGCGGGCAGATCCTGATGGGCCATCTGCGTTACGGGACATCGGGTTCCTTTGGAAAAGGTGCCTGCCACCCCTACCTGCGCCGCTCCAACTGGCCCACCCGCAGCCTGATGGTGCTGGGCAATTTCAACATGACGAACACGGCGGAACTGCACCGCCAGATGATCGCTCGCGGCCAGCACCCCGTCTATGGGACGGACACGCAGACCGTGCTGGAGGAGATCGGTTTTCAGCTCGACGAGCTGCACACCGACATCTACCGCGAGCTGCGGGATCACTTCGATGGCTCGGAGATTCCCGAGCACATCAGTGAGCAGCTCGACATGGTGGAGGTCATCCGCCGCTCCGCCGCGCACTGGGATGGGGGATACGCGATTGCGGGTGTCGTGGGCAATGGCGATGTCTTCGTGATGCGGGATCCGCACGGCATCCGTCCCTGCTTTTTTTATGAGGACGACGAGGTTTTCGTTTTCGCCAGTGAGCGGGCCGCGATTCGCACGGTGTTTGATGCAGCGGAGGGAGAGGTGCGGGAGCTGCCACCGGGTCAGGTGGCGGTGATGAAGGCCTCCGGGGAGAAGCTGACGCTCGGGCAGTTTGCCGAGCCGGGCCTTTATCGTCCCTGCTCGTTTGAGCGGATTTATTTTTCCCGTGGCAACGACGCCACCATCTACGCGCAGCGGAAGGCCTTGGGCGGGACTCTGGTGCCGCAGTTTCTCGAAGCCACCGACAACGATCTGGCCAACACCGTGGTCAGCTTCATTCCGAATACGGCTGAAACGGCCTATCACGGGCTCATGGACGCGCTGCGCATGGAGCGTCGGCAGCAGGTGAAACAGAGCCTCCTGGATGCCTGGGAGAGGCAGGAAAAACCGGATGAAACCTTGCTCGATGACCTGATCCTGCGCAATTGGCCGCGGGCGGAAAAGATTGCTCACAAAGACGTCAAGCTGCGCACCTTCATCTCGCAAGAGGGAGATCGGGACACCATGGCGTCGATGGTTTATGACATCACCTACGGCGTGGTCAAAGAGACCGACAGCCTAGTGGTGGTGGATGACTCCATCGTCCGAGGAACGACGCTGCGGAAGAACCTGCTGCGCATCCTGGCCCGCACCTTGCCAAAGCAGATCATCGTCATGTCCACCGCACCGCAGATCCGCTACCCGGATTGCTACGGCATCGACATGGCCGAGATCGGGAAATTCATCGCCTTTGAAGCGGCCATTGATTTGGCGCGGGAGCGGTTTGGCGTTCACTTCTTGGACGATCTGTATCGGGCAGCCTTGGCCGAGTTGGAAAAGGCTCCGGAGGAGCGGCGCAACGTGGTGCAAGATCTCTACGCGCCATTCACCGATGAGGATCTCTCCACCCGCATCAGTGCCATGGTGCGGCCATCGGGCATCGGCTGGGATGGAGAAGTGCGGGTGATTTATCAGACCATCGAGGGCCTGCACCGGGCTCTGGGGGAGACGGTGGGAGATTGGTATTTTTCGGGGAACTACCCCACTCCGGGCGGGATCGAAATGGTGAACCGAGCCTTCATCCACTTCATCGAGAAGAAATCCGGTCGGGCCTACGACTTGATTTAAAAAGGGCTGGGGGAGGCTGGTGCAGCGTCCCCAGAAGTTGCGGGGAAGCTGAGCCAAATCCTCGTCCCACTCCTCGTCCAAAATCTCCCGGGATTGAGTGGGACGAGGATGGGGACGAGGATTGAGACGAGGATTG
>JAGRPD010000006.1 GCA_020439875.1 Verrucomicrobiales bacterium | reverse complement strand
GGGTGCCATTGCCGTGATGCACGTCCCAATCGATGATGGCGACTTTTCCCGCGCCGTGCGCGGCCTGCGCATGGCGTGCGGCGAGGGCGACGTTGTTGAAGATGCAGAAGCCCATGCCCTGAGCGGGGCGAGCGTGGTGCCCGGGTGGGCGCACGGCGCAAAAGGCGCGGCGGGCCTGACCTGTCATCACGGCATCCACCACGGCGAGGACTCCGCCGGCGGCCTTTTCTGCAACGCGGAGCGAGGCGGGGCAGAGGGCGGTGTCGCCGGTGCTGAGATCGTCTCGCCCGCTGGCGATATCTGCCCGCACGGTCTCCAAATAGCGCGGTGTGTGCACGCGGAGCAGCTCTTCCTCCGTGGCGGGGCGGGAGGCGATGCGCTGCGGCTCGGCGGCCCAGGGTTGATCCTGGATGGCGGCGGCCACGGCCTGATAGCGGGCAGCGCATTCGGGGTGACCGGGACCGGTGTCGTGATCCACAAAGCGGGGATCCAGCAGCAGCGCGTTGGGGGACTTCATGCGGCGAGTTCCTGCAATGGCGGGCGGGTTTACGCGGGTGAATCAAACCGGTAGCTGCGATCGATGAAGACGCGATGCCAGAGTTCGAGGATGACCAGCGACATGACTTGTTTGCAGTAGAGGAACTCGCGGGTGCGATGCATTTGCTCGATCAAGTGACTGACGCCGGTGGGGTTGAAATATCCGCGGCGACGGACGGCGTCGGGGTTGAGGCAATCGGCGACGAGGGCTTTGAACTGCGGCTGATCGAGGAAGTACTCGACGGGCAGGTAGAAGGGGATCTTGGTGCGGCGTGCGATGTGGGGTGGGAAGACCTTGTCGGCGAGGCGGCGCTCGATGACTTTGTCCTGACCGCGATGCTGCTTGAGGTGGGCAGGCATTTGGAAGGCCAGCTCGATGAGGCGGTGATCGAGGAAGGGCAGGCGATACTCCAGGCTGTGGGCCATGGTGTTTTTGTCTTGGCGGATGAGCGCCCAGTCTTGCAGCCATTCGTCGTATTGCAGCTTCAGGAGGCGATCCAAGAAGGGGGCGTTTTGATCCTTGGGCTGCTCCAGATTCATCCAGTCCTCGGTGGCGCGATGCTTGAAGGCATCGGTGTAAATGGAGCGCCGTTCGTCTTGACTCCACAGGGTGCGCAGGGCGTTGACGTTTTGATTGAGGTCGCGTTTCGAGTAGCTGGCGAGGAATTGGACGATGCGTTTTTTTCCCTGGCTGCCGAGGTCTGCCGGGAAGGTGAAAAAGCGATTGAGAAGCGCGATGGGGGTGGCGGCGAAGATGGGAGCGGCGAGGTTGGTGATGCCGGGGAGCAGGCTGTTGAGGCGGTTGACCTTGGTCATGACGCCGTGGAAGGAGTAGCCGGCGAAGGCTTCATCCGCGCCCTCGCCACCGAGGACGACCTTGAGGTCTTTTGCGGCACCTTGAGCTAACTTGTAGAAAGCGATGAGCAGGGCATCTCCGACGGGGCGATCCATGTGCCAAACGATGCGTGGCAGCAGATCGAAGTCCTCTGGGCCGCACATGATTTCATGATGGTGGGTGCCGAGCAGGGCCGCCGTCTCGCGCGCGGCGGGGGTTTCATCGACGGGGGAGTTGAAGCCGACGCTGTAGGTGTTGATGTCGCTGGAATAGCGCGTCATGGCGGCGACGGTGAGGGAGGAGTCCACCCCGGCGCTGAGGTAGGCTCCCACGGGTACGTCGCTGCGCATGCAGAGGCGGACGCAGTCGTAAAACAAGGCTTCGAATTCCTCGAAGTAGGCCTCGTCGCTCTTGTATTGCGCGGTGCTAGCCTGGAGCAGTGGCACCTCCCAGTAGCGCTGGATGGAGAGGCTGGCGTCGGCCAGACGGTAGTGCAGGTAGTGGGCGACGGGCAGCTTGAAGATGCCTTCAAACATGGTGGCCGGTTCGGGCACGTTGCGCAGGGTCAGATAGGGATCGATGGCCTGCAAATTGGGGGCTGCCGTGACGTGCGCGCTTTCCAATAGAGACTTGGCTTCACTGCCGAAGAGGAAGCGCCCCTGGCGATGGTGATAGTAGAGGGGCTTTTGACCGCAGCGATCTCGGGCGATGTAAAATTCCTGCTTCCGCGTGTCATACAGGCAGAAAGCGAACATGCCGTTGAGGCGCGTGAGTAGCCCCTCGATGCCCCATTGTTCAAAGCCATGCACCAGGCACTCGGTGTCACTGTGGGTGCGGAATTGATGGCCTGCCTCGAGCAGCTGCTGGCGCAGCTCCACGTAGTTGTAGATCTCGCCATTGAAGCAGACGGCCAGGGTGTGGTCCTCATTGAAGACGGGCTGCCAGCCGCCCTGCAGGTCGATGATACTGAGCCGCTGCATGCCCATCTCAAAACGGCTGCCATCGGCTGCGCGATAGCGTCCGACGCCGTCGGGTCCGCGATGGTGGATGACGCGGCCCATGCGCTCCAAGAGCCCTTCTTCTTCAAAACCGGCAAAGCCGTAGATGCCACACATAGAGAATATCGAGGAGGGAGAAAAGTGAGCCGCCGAAGAGGACGAGAGTGGGGGAAGGTTAGGCGGAAATCAATTCCACGCCGTGGTGAATGACGCGCTCCACCGCACCGCGAAGGGTTTGGTCGAGGAAGGGAGTGTTGATGGCTTTGGACCGCATGGTGGCGGCGTCGAATCGCGTCGAAGCCTCGGGGTGAAAGACCACAAAATCGGCGATGCCACCCCGCTGGATCGGCACGGCGGGAAGGCCGAGCAGACGCCGGGGGCTGGCGGAAAGACAGCGCACGAGGTGATGCCAGCCGAGGCGGCCCGGGTGGATGAGCCGATCGTAGAGACTGCAGAGGGCGGTCTCCAATCCGGTGATGCCAAACGGTGCGGTGGCAAAGTCCTGGTTTTTTTCAAACTCGGTGTGAGGGGAGTGATCGGTCACCAGTGCTTCGAAGGTGCCATTGATGAGACCTTCCAGCAGGCGTTCGTTGTCCTCGGGCGTGCGCAGCGGGGGCTGGGTTTTGAAGGAGGTGTCAAAATCGCCCACATGCTCGTGGTGAAACATCAGGTGATGCGGCGTGACTTCGCACGTGACGTGAATGCCGCGCTCTTTGGCGCGCTGGATGGTCTGCATGCCGCGGGCGGTGCTGACGTGGTGCAAGTGCAGATGCACGCCGGTGAATTCGGCGATGCGGATGTCTCGGGCGATGCCGATTTCCTCAGAGAGAGCGGGCATGCCCTGGAGGCCGAGGGCGTAGCTGACGCTGCCCTCATGCATGCTGCCTCTGGCGGAAAGCTCTGGCACCTCACCATGACTGGCGACGGGCATGGCAAAGTCTCGCGCATACTCCATGGCGCGGCGTAGGACCTGGGGGTTGGCCACCGGTGCATCCTCGTCGGTGAGGAGGACGGCTCCGGCTTTTTTCATGCCGGCGATGCCCGCCAGCTCCTCACCTCGGCGGCCTTTGGTGATGGCTCCGCTGGTGTAAATCCCGCGCCCGATGGCGGTGGAGCGGGCACTTTCCAAGACGGTCTGGACGACGCCGCCATTGTCGATGGCAGGGCGTGTGTCGGGCATCATGAGAAAGCCGGTGAAGCCTCCACGGATGGCGGCGGCGGCGCAGCTGGCGATGTTTTCTTTGTGCTCTTGCCCTGGCTCCCGAGCGTGAACGTGCAGGTCAAACAGGGCGGGCAAAAGGATGCGGCCTTCGCAGTCGATCACCTCGGCCTCGTCCACGGCACCGATCTGAGATTCCACCCCGAGGATGCGATCGGCCTCCACCAGCACATCGGCCCGGCGCAGGCTGGGCTCGTCTTCGCTGGCGATCTGGGCGTTGCGGTAGAGTCGCTTCATGGGGCAGAGGTTTAGAGGGGCTCAGGGCGCAGGCTGTAGAGCACGGACATGCGGACGGCGATGCCGTTTTCCACCTGATCATTGATCAGACTGCGGGAGTAATTCATGCCGGCGTCGGTGATTTCTACGCCACGATTGACGGGGCCTGGGTGCATCAGGGGGAGAGCGCGCTGATCGAGGATGCGCAGCCGATCATCTGTCAGACCGTAGTGCCGGTGATACTCCGCTGCACTCGGGAAAAAGGGCTCGGTCAGTCGCTCGCTCTGCACGCGCAGCAGATAGACCACGTCGGGCGTCCAATCCCAGGCGTCACTCCAATTGCCGAAGATTTTGATCTCAGGCGGTGTCTCGCGCGGCATCAACGATCCGGGAGCCAGATAGGCGACTTGCATGCCGAGACGGCGGCAGATGTGGCTGGTGCTGCGCGCCACGCGAGAGTGCTGAATGTCGCCGACGATGAGGATGCGGCGTCCGGCGAGATCGGGCCAGCGCTCCCGCAGGGTGAAGGCGTCCAGCAACGCCTGGGTGGGGTGCGCGTGCCAGCCATCGCCGGCATTGATCACGCTGGTGCGCGTGTTGCGGGCGATAAGGTTGGGGATGCCGGATTGCTTGTGCCGCACCACGACGTAGTCGATGCGCATCGCCTCCAGGGTGTCGATGGTGTCGATCACCGACTCACCTTTGACGATGGAGGACGCCTCCACATCGAAGTGCGTGACATCGGCCGAGAGACGACTGGCCGCCACTTCGAAGGACGACCGCGTCCGCGTGGAGGGTTCATAAAACAAGGTCAACATGGTGCGCCCTTTCAGCGTCGGCACCTTTTTCACCGAGCGGCGGAACAGGTCCTTGAACGGCACCGCATTGTCCAAAATGAAGGTGATTTCCTCGTCGGAGAGGGAGGCGATGTCGAGCAGGTCTTTGCGGGGCGTCATGGAGCGGCGGGCGGCGGGGTATCGACATAGACGGCGTCTTCACCATCCGTCTCGGTGAAATGCACGGACACGCGCTGGTGCGGAGAGATCTCGATGCGGTGCGCGGAAAAATCGGGTTGCACAGGAAACTCCCGGCCCTCGCGGTCCACCAGCACGGCCAGCCGCACCTGGCTGGGGCGGCCAAAATCCAGCAGCTCGGTGAGGGCGGCGCGGATGCTGCGGCCGGTGAAAATGACCTCATCACACAGCGTCACGCAGGCCCCATCGATGTCGAAAGGAATCTCGGATCCGAGCAGCGGCGGCAGATGCTCCAGAGTGCCGAGATCATCCCGGTGCTGGGTGATGTCGAGCGTGCCGACGGGCACCGGATTTCCGCTGAGGCGCTCCATCGCGGTGGCGATCCGGCGGGCCAGGGGCACACCGCGGCGGTGGATGCCGACCAGCGCGTGGGCCTCCCCGCCGCAGCGAGGAGGGCGAGCCAGCATTCTGGCGGCCAGATCCTCAATGGCGGCATCCAACGCTTCAGGCGAAAAAAGCAGGCTGCGGGCGGCGGGCATGATGGCTGGCGATGCTTTAACCGGGCCGCGCCCGAAACGCAAGGGCGAGCCATGCGGAGATCGAGAGAAAAGAGGATGGGCCGGTTGGACCGAAGAACCGCAAAGGGCTTTCGAAGTGCGCTCTCGAGCTTCACCCCGAGAGGGAATCAATCCGAGGCGAGATCGAAACCTCTCAGCCAGGCGCGGCGCTGCGCGGGGGTGGCGGAGCGTTGGGTCGCGATGTGGGAAAAGAAGAGTTCCAAGTCTCCCCCACACCGTCTCAGCAGGTTTTCGAACGCTGGCACGAGGCGAAAGTACGTGGTCAGGCTGGCGAGACGGGCATTGTTGACCGGTTTGGCAAAAAATCGATCCACCTTCACGCGGTGACCGTAGCGGCGACTCAGCGCCTCCGCCTCGGTCCGCAATTGCCGGATTCGCGAGGCCTTGACCTGGCGCATGGCGTCGGCGCTGAGATCCTTTCGCGCGTAGAGCGCGGCTAGGTCTTGGCGGCATTGGCTGAGGAGGGCGGCAAATTCAGTGCCAATTTTTTGATTGGCGAGATACTTTCGCAGCGCCGTTTCCCGCCCCGTTGCCTCCAGCCAGCGGCGGGTTCCCTCCTCGCCGACTGCGGTGGCCAGCGCTTCATTGAACGCCGTGTCACCGCGAAAATAGATCCGCTGGTGAGTGAGTTCGTGAAACAGCAGCTCGGCCAGATCGGCGTCTTGATAATCGATGAACGTGTTGAGCACCGGATCATGAAACCATCCCAAGGTGGAGTAGGCATTCACCCCCCCGACGTGGGTCTCCAGGCCCTGCGCGGCGAGCCGCTCAGCCTCTTTTTGGGCAGCAGATTCGGAAAAGTATCCCCGGTACGAGAGTTTGCCGAGCAGGGGATAGCGCCAGGTGTGAGGCTGGGTGGAGAACTCGGGCGCGGCAAACACCACCCACACCGCGTGCTTGCGCCCGAGATCGGTGTAGCGCTCGTATTGATGCTCGCTGGCGAGACCGAGCTGCGAGGTCGCAAAAGCGCGGATCTCATCCACCCGAGCCAGGCGGTCTTGCAAATGTTTCGATGTCGATGAATCGGCGCGCAATTGGGCGATGGGTTGCGCCTGGCTCTGCAACTGCCATTGACCCCGCAGTGCCTGACTGTAAAAACCCACGGTTCGGCAACTGGTGACGCTCAAAAGCAGCAAGCAGCAGACCATCAGGCGAGTGATCGCCTGGTCTCCGCCAATCCGGTTGCATGAGTACGATCCTTCCTTCATCCTTCGAAGTCCCAATCTACATCATGTCCTTCATTCACGATGATTTTCTTTTGAGCTGCGACGCAGCCAAAAACCTGTACCACGAGTTTGCCGAGCGCGAGCCGATCATTGATTACCACAATCATCTGCCGCCCAAGGACATTGCTGTGGATCGCCAGTTTGCCAATCTTTTCGAGGTCTGGCTGGAGGGGGATCACTACAAATGGCGCGCCATGCGGATCAATGGGGAGCCGGAGCGCGTGGTGACGGGGGACGCTGATCCCTATGAGAAGTTTTTGGCTTTTGCCCGCACGGTGCCGCACACCCTGCGCAATCCCCTCTACCACTGGACCCACCTCGAACTGAAACGCTACTTTGGCATCGACGAGCTGCTCAGTGAACGCACCGCTCCCGCCATCTGGGAGGCGACCTGCGATCAATTGTCCCGCCCCGAGCATTCGGCGCGCGGCATGCTGCGGCGGTTTGATGTGCGCGCTGTTTGCACCACGGATGATCCAGCCGATGATTTGAATTGGCATCAGCAGTGCGCGGATGAAGGGATCGATCTCGGCGTGTATCCCACCTTTCGCCCCGACAAAGCCCTGGCCGTGCATCAACCCGAAGCGTGGAATGCCTGGTGCGATCGTCTCGCCGAGCGAGCCGGAGTCGAGGTGGGAGGGTACGCCGGTTTGATCGCGGCACTGCGCCAGCGGCACGACGATTTTCACGCGATCGGCGGCCGCCTCTCCGACCACGGATTGAACCGCTGTCATGCGAACTTTGTGAGTGAGGCAGAAGCCGAGCGGATCTTCGCCAAAGCGCGAGCTGGTGAGGCGGCGACGGCGGAGGAGCAGGATGCCTTTGCCTCCAACGTCATGCTCGAAGTCGGGCGCATGAATGCCGCCCGGGGATGGACGATGCAGCTTCACCTCGGGCCTTTGCGCAACAACAACACCCGTCTCGCCCGGCTGATCGGTGCCGACGTCGGTTGCGATTCGATTGGCGACTTCCAGCAGGCGGAGCGATTGTCGCGCTTCTTGGATCGCCTGGATCAGGAGGATCAACTGCCGAAGACCGTGCTCTACAACGTCAACCCTGGCGATAACTTCGTGATGGGAACCATGGCGGGGAACTTCGCCGGAGGTGGTCTGCCAGGGAAGGTTCAGTTTGGCTCCGGCTGGTGGTTTTTGGATCAAAAAGAAGGCATGGAGTGGCAGATGAACGCCCTCTCCAACCTGGGGCTTCTGTCCCGCTTCATCGGCATGCTGACGGATTCACGCTCCTTCATGAGTGTGCCACGCCATGAGTACTTCCGCCGCACACTCTGCAATCTGGTGGGGCGGGATGTCGAAGCCGGTCTGGTGCCCAACGAGGCAGAGCTGCTCGAGCCCCTGATTCGCAACATCTGTTACGGCAATGCCAAAGCCTTCCTCGGCCTGCAAAAAAGTTAGCGGCAGCCGCAAGCCCCGCGCAAAGTTTTTCAAAGTGGGAGTAGTCAGGGGCGCGATTTGATGTCAGGCTGCCCGGATCCGCTGGTTTCACCGTGAGCCTGGCGGCCCCAATCACGTCACCTCTTTTTCCCAATCCGATTCTCTCAATGAAGCGCAACGAGCCCATCAGCCATCTCATGAGTTCCCACCTGATCACCGTGCATCATGGGGATCCCGTCTCCAAGGTGCGGCAGTTGATCCGCGACACCGGCGTGCACCACATTCCTGTGGTCAACGGTGATGAATTGGTCGGCATGGTGAGCTGGACGGACGTGTTGCGCGTGAGCTTCGGCGATGCCTTCCACACCGACGAGCGCACGGTGGACGCCACGCTGGATCACACCATGAAGCTGGAGGAGCTGATGAAAAACGACCCCGTCAGCATCCAGCAAACGGAGCCCATCCGTGCCGCTGCAGAACAGCTGGCCAAGGGCGATTTCCACTCGCTGCCGGTGTTGGACGGGAAAAAGCTCGTCGGCATCGTGACCAGCACCGACCTGATTCGCTACCTGCTGGAGCAGTATTGATTTGAATAAGTCAGCCAAGGAGCGGCGACTTGCCCGCTCCTTGGCGTTTTGGCCTTGCAGGGAGAGGTGGGCACCGCTTCGGTGTGGAGATGAAAAACTACACCTGGGCCTCCTCTTTCCGTTCCCTGTTCGATCGCTGCGCCGCATCCTACCGCGCCGGGGACACCTCGTTTGCCACTTGGTTCACCGCAGATGATGAGGAGTTCCTCGCAGAGATTGGCTGCACCGGGCAGGAACTGTTCGACTTCGTGGAAGATCATTGCCACGCGGGTCCCGGTGGCCAGCCCGATGCCGAGACCGCTTTGCTCGTCGCTGCTGTTCGGCGAGATTTTTTCCGTGTAGAAATGCGCCGCCAAGCCAGCGGTCGTGTGGTTCGCTCCGCCGATCTTCCGGCCAAATCCGCCGAGCTGGATGGCATCGTGTGGTTGCCTCGCGTGTTGGCCAAAGCCCGCGCCAAACTGCGTGGCGAGATGGATGCCGACACGATGTTCGGCTGCGGTGGAGATCGCGCCTTCTTCTCCCGCCACGACATTCATCCCGCCGACTTCCTTCGTCTGGTCTGGTCCGCCGGTGACGATGATCAAGTGGTGCTGAGTTACGTCAAAGGAGCCCGCTGAATCGCCTTTGAGCATGTCATGCACCGATCTCACGCCGCCAGTCGGCTAATGGGATCAGTGACTCCCACTGGGGCTGAAGGGTTCCGCCCAACCCCGGCTGGGATAACAGGCTCGCCAAACGAACCTGACCGTCCTGAATGCGGAGAAACCACTCGTCTCCGCGCTGCACGTAGAGGTCTGGATATTGGCTGGCGATATCATTTTTCTCCGCCGGTGTTAGATGGGACAGACCCAAGGCATAGTGGTGGCCGTTGCGCTCGCAATGCGAGATGCCGAGAGTCGCGACCACGGCGAAGTCTTGATGGAGCGGTAGGATCGGCATGTTGGACAAATCTTCCGCCGTCAAAAAAGCGGTCCGGTCCGATTGCGCCTCGAAATGATCGCACAGCATGGCGTTGAGCAGAGACTTGAACACGCCCTTGCAGTTTTTGTGGGAGGTTCCCGAGTAACCCATCTGCCAAGCGGTTTTGAAGGCTTCCAGACTGCCGTCGGCTTCGTCAATCACCAGTGCCTTGCGCGCAGCGATCCGGCGAAGGGCATCGGATGTCGATGGATCCGAGGTTAGCGCGCGGGTGAGAGGTTGTTCAATAAAAAGCGTGTGATCAAACAGGCCGGGAACCTCACTGGCGAAGCGATCGACGAAGGCTTCGAACGTCGCGAGATCGTGGAAGGCCTCATTGCCGTCGAGGGTGACGGCGGGTTCCTTCACCTCGACCAGGACGTGGTGCCAGATGCGTTGCAAGCGCGCGATGTCGTGGTCAGGGCTGCCTGAGATTTTGATCTTGAAATAGCGCAGGCCATCGCGCTTGGCGTAGTCGGCCAGCGTTTCGGGCTCGCCATCGTTGGCGCGAGTGGCGGAGTCCAGATCGCTGGCGATGATCGGATCCGTGAGGCCCACGGTGTGGCGAATGTGAAGACGAGGGGTGGGTGGAAAAGCCAGCACTTCCGACAAACTTTTTCCGGCGAGTTCGGGATGAATCCGAGCGGGCTCAAAACCGGAGGCGTCGCTGCGGATCCAACGAAAAAACGGCTGTTCCGCAGCTTTGCAGAAGGCGTCCAGCGTGGCGCGTTCAAAAAGCGCACAGGCATAGGAAGCGGTGAGGTCTTCGTGATTCAAGGACCGGGCGTGCTTCAGGATTCGCTGATAGCATTGCTGCCACAGGGCGAAGGGTGTGGCAAACGAACGGCCTTCTTCCAGCCAAACCGTTCGGGCGAATTCGACGAGGTCGAGCAAGGCGGAGAGCTTTTCGTCAGCCGTCTTTTCGGGACGCTTGTCCAGCCAACCAAAGGACGGACGATCTCCCGAGCAACCCACGATGACCTTGTCTCCGACACGCAGTTGAAGCCGGACCAACAGAACCGCGTCGGGACGGCGCTGGGTGGTTTTTTGGACATCGCCAGAATTCGTCCGCGCGCCAATGCCAAACTCCACGCGATTGGGCGGCAATCGCCGGATTGCGAGGTCGATGCTTTCGAGAGAATGAGTCATGCCAAAATGTCCTTGGCCACTTCACCCGCCACATCAGTGAGGCGGAAATTGCGGCCCGAGTAGCGATAGGTGAGCCGTTGATGATTGATGCCAAGGAGGTGCAGGATGGTGGCGTGCAGATCGTGCGTGCCCAGGATGCCAATCTCCGCTGTGTCTCCCATGGCGTTGGTGCTGCCATAGGCGTAACCGCCTTTCACACCGCCACCTGCCATCCACATCGTGTAACCGCGTCCGTTGTGACCACGCCCGTTGTAGGCTTCATTGTCGTAACCGCTGCCACGTCCGAACTCGCCACCCCATAGCAGCAACGTGTCCTTGAGCATGTCGCGCTGTTTGAGATCGGCGATCAATCCGGCGATGGGTCGGTCAATGGACGCGCAATTCCTTGCCAGCCCTTCCCGCAAATGATTGTGATGATCCCAACCGGGCGAGGTGAGCTGGATGAAACGAACGCCTTTCTCGGCCAGACGCCGCGCCATCAGGCATTGCACGCCAAAGCGCTCTGTATCAGCTGAATCCAGGCCGTAAAGTTCGCGAATGGAGGCGGGTTCCTGGTTTAAATCGAGCACCTCAGGCACGGAAGTCTGCATCTGGTAGGCGAGTTCGTAGCTTTGGATGATGCCTTCGATCTCGGGATTGCCAGGATCGCCTTCGAGCAGACGCCGGTTTGCTTTTTGAATGAAATCTATCTGCTTTTGTTGCTGGCTCGGACTGAGTTTCCAATTCTCCAAATCGGGCACACCACCGCCCGCCGAGTTGAGACGCGTGCCTTGGAACGTGGCGGGCAAGAAGGCCGATCCGTAGTTCATCGCACCACCGTTGTCCGCCGCCGGATTGATGGTGACAAATCCCGGTAGATCCTCCGCTTCCGTTCCTAAACCATAAACAATCCAGGCACCCATGGAAGGTCGCACAAAGGTCTCGCTACCGATGTGAAGGGCGACGGTGGCCATCTGATGGGCGTTCGTCCGCGTCTGCATGGCGTTGAGCAGACAGAGGTCGTCGGCGTGCTTGGATAGCTCAGGAAACGCGTCGGAAATCATGAGGCCGCTTTGGCCTCGCGGTTTGAACTCGAACACGCTGCCCATGGATTTCCCAATGCGCTGCTGCTCTGCTTTTGCCAGATCGGGCTTCCAATCAAATGTGTCCAAATGGCTCGGCCCGCCCTGCATGAACATGAAAATGACACGCTTGGCTCGCGCGGGGAAATGGGGAGCCTTCGGTGCCAGCGGGTTGATCGTTTTCGGCGGAGCCGCCGCGCCGGCCCATTGCTGATGGAGCGCGCTCAAGGCCAGCCAACCAAAGCCGACACTCGAAGTCTGCAAAAGATGGCGGCGATTCCGATGCGGAAGGCGGAGTTCGGAATTCAGAATGGTTGGAGCTTTCATCGTGGGCTCGGGTTGCTACCTCTTGGAGCCCTTGTTGCGGGCTGCTGTTTGGTGGGAGGTTTGAATGGACCTGAATGCGATGGCTGTGAGTTCACCGGCTTCCTTTGACAGGGCAGAGGCTTTGGCAGGCTTGATTGGTTCGGATTCGTTCAACAGCTCGATTCGGTCTTTCAGGTCGTTTGTCATTTCGCTGCGATGGTGGTTGTCATGAATTCCGCAATCCGAGTTCCCAATTCCGCATTTCAAAACGCATAGCGAAACTCGGCGGTGGCGATCAGGGCTTGCACCAGGGCTTCCATGCCCAAAGTGCGTTTCAGATCCTCGGCTTCATCTTTCTCTTCGGGTGATGGATCCCGGCCAAGCAGCTCTTGATAGATCTCCCCAATGTCATCGCCGATCCGTTCCGAGATCGCTGCGGAGAGTTCTGTCACGGTGGGATTGTTCATGAAAAACAGCGCCTGAGGGGCGACTGTGGTAACATCGCGCTGGCCTTTGATTTGGGTGGGGCCGGGAAAGTCGAAAGTGCTGAAAAACTCGGGGAGATTGTCGCGAACCACGGGCAGGTAGATGGTCCTCCACGTGTCCTCCACACTGAGCAGGCTGCGGGTCTGGCCATGGCGACCTTTTCCACCGGTGCCCGCCACCTGAATGCCTTCCGGTCGTTCCAAGGAGAGGCGTCCCGCCAAGTGCAACAGGGTGTCGCGCAGGGGCTCGAGTTCCAACCGCTTCGCGTTCATCCGCCAGTGAAGTTGATTCGCTGCATCCGGGTGATCGGGATCTCCCTGGCTGGAGAGACGGTACGTTCGGCTTAGCATCATGGTCCGAACCATTTGTTTGATCGACCAACCCTTTTCCATGAAACGAAGGGCCAGATGATCGAGCAGTTCGGGATGAGTGGGATCACTTCCGGTATAACCAAAGTCGTCAACCGTTGGGACAATGCCTTGCCCGAAGAGATGCTGCCAAATGCGGTTCACCATCACGCGGGAGGGGAGTGGGTTTTTCGAATCGGCGAGCCACAGGGCAAGCTCGTAGCGGCCCGAGGCCTTCGGCGGGATGTTAGGAAGGGGTGGCAAAGAGGCAATCTCAAGTGCGCCGCGCTTCGGTGCGGACTCCCGGTCGTAGGGATCACCGCCCACAGCGATTTCGCAGTTCCGGGCTTTGCCCTCCGTCACTCCCATGCAAAAATGCGGATCGCAGTCGTAGTGGATCGTGGTTTTGGGATTCCCAAGAAGGCGGATGTCATCCATGGAGTGGATGCCGTCTGGCAATTTGAGCGGAGGCCCCACTGGCTCTCGAAGATCCATCGGCAAATCGACCAACATTTCCGGATCCACATAACCCGCCGCGCTCATCTCGTGACGGTTCGCCTGGCCGCTCAGCGTGCGGGTGCTGTAAAAAATGCCCGCCAAAGCGTAGTAGTCGCTTTGGCTGACGGGGTCGGTTTTGTGATCGTGACAACGGGCGCAACTGAGGGTCAAACCGAGGAAAGCACGGCTAACAACATCGATCTGATCATCGACCTGATCGAGCACAAACTGCTCGTAACTGCCCTCTTGCAAATTCACGCTGCCAAGAGCCAACATGCCGGTGCCCACGATTTGATCACGCCGCTGCAACACGTTTTGCGCTGGCAATAGATCACCCGCGATCTGCTCGGCCATGAAGCGGTGGTAAGGTTTGTCCGCATTGAGGGAATCAATGACCCAGTCGCGGTAACGCCATGCATAGGTGAAGGGAGCGTTCCAAACACGCCCCACGCTGTCGGCGTAGCGCACCACGTCGAGCCAGTGGCGCGCCCATCTCTCGCCGAAGCGCTCGGATTGAAGATAGGCGTCAATGACCTTCGCAAAGGCCTCATCATCGGAAGATGGATCTCGGAGGAAAGCCTCCACTTCGGATCGAGTGGGCGGCAGACCGAGCAAATCGAACGCGGCTCGACGAATCAGGACACGACGGGGTGCGTCGCGAATCGGCTTCAGACCATCCTGCTCCAGGCGGGCGAGGATGAATCGATCCAGGTCATCCCTGGGCCAGGCAGTGTCCAGCGTGGAAGGAAGGGCAGGGCGCTTTAGCGCATGGTAGGACCAGGGAACCTCATCTGAGGAAGCGACACCGCAGTGCGCCAAAAAGAGTCCCGCGCAGAGCAGGGGAAGAGCCTGGTTCATTTTCGTGGGGCGGAAGAGTTACTCGGCACCGATGCGCACGCTCTTGTTGCCGCTGTCGCGAACGGCATCCAGCGTCTGGGTCATCATCTTGTAAGGCGTGTCGGGATCTCCGGTGATGATCACGTTGCTGTTCGGGTGCTCCTCGAAGTACCCGCGCAAATAGCCCCGAAGGCGATTCATCGGCAGACTTTCCCGGCCCATTTTAACCTCGCCGTCCTTGCTCACATGCAGGGTGATTTGTTCCCCTTGGGTTGTCTTTGCATCCCCTTCGCGAGAGCCCGTCCTCGCCCGATCCCCGTCCCGCTCACCGGTGCGAGGACGGTCTCCATCTCGCTCACCCGTTTTGGGTTTGCCATCGCCATCGCGGGGACCTGTGCGGGCGGCTCCTTCACCGTCCCTCATGCCGGTGCGGTTGGCCTTGTCTCCTTCGCGTTCCGCCGAACGTGGGCGATCGCCTTCGCGTTCGGAAGATTTGTTGGCACCTTCACGAGAGACCTCACTTCGCTCCGATTCGCGTGGCGTGGAGGACGGTGCGCGTTGGCCTTCACGGCTTCTTTCCTTCGGCGGCAGTGCTTTTTCCTCGGCCTGACTGGTGGCAAAGGAACCCAGAGCGATCAAGCCGATGGCGGCGAGAATCAGAGATTGAATGAGAGGTCGGGTGGCGGTTGGGGCGGCGATCATGTGAATGCGTTGGCGCAGGCTGGGGTGTTGACGCACACACGGGGCCAGACCTGCGATGGCCGGAGGTGCAAAAAAATCATTCTGAATGCGCAACAGCGTATGTCCGTAGTCGAGGCGTTCTGATGGAGACAAAATGGAGAGCGCACCCGCGTCACAGCGCAATTCTGCGTCGGCACGGTAGTGGGGCAGCGCAAACCAGACGATTGGGTTGAACCAATGGAGCGCCTGGAGGATCACGGTCATCCAATTCCAAACCAAATCGTGATGGCGAACGTGTTGCAATTCATGAAGCAGCACATGCCGCAATCGGCTCTCGCTAAAATGCTGCTCCCAATCCTCGGGGAGAAGCACCGTGGGGCATCGGATGCCCGTCACGGCCGGCGTGGTGCCTTTCGGCATCAAGCGCACGGAGACGCAGCGGCGAATCCCCGACTGAAGTGCGAGGCGGCGAAGCTGGGTGAGCAAGGCGGGGTCGTTAGAAAACCGATGTCCACGAAGTGCTCGATCAAAGCGAAGCTGACCCACGATGGCCCAGGCCAAAACACAGACGACACCAGCGAGCCAAAGAAGGACAAATACCGACGACCAAGAAGGGAGCCACAGGGGTTCCATCGTGGGGTTGAGCAAGCCCGTGGAGGCAGGTGCAACGTCGAGTGCCATCGGGGTGGCGATATTAACCTCGTCGGACACAGGGAGGCGGGCAGACATTTTCGCCCACAAACATCCCATGCCAAATCCCGCAGGAATGAAGGCGGGTAGCAGAAGTTTCAACGCTGCCAAGCGCCAAAGAATCAGCCTCCAAATGGGACGCAATCGGTTCCCCAATGCTCTCCTCAAACCCAGGACGCCGCCGATCAAGAGACTTCCTTCGAGCGTGGTGACCAACAACCAATGGAGCAAGGCATCGGCATTCATGAGGATGACTCTTCGGTGAGCTTTTTCTCGGCCTGCCGCAGCACCTCGCGCAGCGCCTTCAATTCGTCTCGGGAGACTTCCTCGCGCTCCATGAATCCCGCGACAAAGGGTGTCAGACGCCCATCGAAGACGCGATCCAAGAAGGTACGACTCTCCTCAAACTGGCAGCGATCCTGCTGGATAGCCGGTGAATAACGAAACTCCCGGCCCACCGCTTCGACCTCAAGCGCTCCCTTTTCCGAAAGGCGTCGGATCAGGGACTGCACCGTTCGAGGCTTCCAGTGCAGCTGGC
>JAGRPD010000588.1 GCA_020439875.1 Verrucomicrobiales bacterium | reverse complement strand
CCGGTGGAGCCTCCAAACCAGGGGCCGTTGTCACTGGTAAAGAGGATCAAGGTGCGCTCGGTGAGACCGGTGTCAGCGAGGGTCTGCCGGAGGGTGCCGATGCTGGCGTCGAGTTCGGCAATGACATCGGCATAGAGGCCGTGGCCGGTGCGGCCGTCGAAGGCGGGCGAGACGGCGAGCGGTTTGTGCGGCATGGCATGGGCGAGATAGAGGAAAAAGGGCTCGTCCTGATGGCGGCGGATGAGGTCGCAGGCGCGTTGGGTGTAGCGCTCGGTCAGGGTGCTCTGGACGGCGGGTTCTTCGGCGACTTGGGTGCCCTCCAGCAGGCGGACGGGGCGCATGTCGTTGGAGTAGGGGATGCCGAAATAGGATTCAAATCCGCGTTCGGTGGGGAGAAAGCCGGGCTGATGACCGAGGTGCCATTTTCCCAACATGTCCGCGCGGTATCCCGCCGCACCGAGCACCTGAGGGAGGAGCCGCTCGCTGGCCGGCAGGACCATGGCGTCGGCGGCGGGTGTGGCATCCGGAGCAGGATTGCCGCGCATGCCGTTGCGGGAAGGGGTGCGGCCCGTGAGGAGGGTGGAGCGGGTCGGAGCGCAAAAGGCGCTGGGGCAATTGAACTGGGTGAAACGCACTCCCTCGCGGGCCATCTGGTCGAGGTGGGGCGTTTGAAAAAGAGGATGACCGTAGCAGGCCAGATCGCCGTAGCCGAGATCGTCAGCCAGGATCAAAATGACGTTGGGCGGTGGTGCGGCGGTGAGGGGGCTCAGGCTGAGGAGGCCGAGGCAGCAGAAGAGGCGGAAAGACATGCCAAGGAGTCTGAGTCAGGCGGGGCCACCTTGTCAATCCAGGTCAGGGTCTGGCGGATCCGAAAGCGCCAGCAAGGTAAACTATGTTGCAGCAACACAGTTGCCATCGCCCGGTTTTACGAGGTTTTCGGTGCCTAAAAGTTGTTCAGAGCCCCTCCCAATCCGCTGAAGCGTGAACAACCTTCCTTGAGGGTTGAGTTCCAAAGGGGGCGAGTTTTTCCCATGGTCGGGAGGGGACGAGGTCAGGCAGGATCCCTCCATGTTTCTCCCGTACGAAATCGAAACCCTGGAGCAAGAGACGCCTTGGATGAATTGGCTGATTGTCGCCCTCTCTTCGGTGGTGTCTTTGGCGGTCCTCTATGGAGGCCGAGCTGCTGAATCGATGTCGGAGGCTCTGGTGCTTCAGGGGTTTAGCCTGTCAGGCATGCTGGGCCACGTTTTGCTGCACGGCAGCATCCTCCATCTGGCTGGAAACATGCTTTTTCTCTGGGTCTTCGGAAACGCCATCTGCACCAACATTGGAAACTGGCGCTACCTTGGGGTCTTTCTTGGTGTCACTTGGTTGGCCGCTTTGACTCATGGGCTGTTTGACGGGGAACCTGCCATCGGGGCCAGCGGGGCGGTCAATGGCGTGGTCGGCATGGTGTTGGCGATGTTTCCCAGGAATCAGGTATCGGTCTTTTGGATGATCTTTTACCGGGTCGGCACCTTCCAGATCACGGCTTGGGTGATCATCGCGATTTGGCTGGTGTTGGACCTCTGGGGGGCATTCACCGGTGGAGGCGGCATTGCCTACTGGGCGCATGTGGGGGGCCTGCTGGGCGGGACTGCTGTCGGGCTATTGGGCCTGAGCCGGGGCTGGTTTCGACTCACGGAGTACGACAACGAATCCCTGCTGGAAATCCTCCAACACCCCCAGGAGACGAAGGCATGAGCGATGGATCGGGTTTTGGGAAAACGCGCCTGAGCGTCGGTGAAGGTGGTGGTGATGCGGAGACGAGATCGGGAGGTTCAGGAAAGCTCCAAGTCGTCGATCAGCCGCGTGGCAAACTTGGGGCAGAAAGTGCTGTGTTGTTGTGGCCGGAATTCGAGACGATGTCCCGACGTCACGAGGACTGGGCCTCGCGCGGAGGCGCGGAGTTTTCAGGCAAGGTTCAGGCAAAGATTTGCGTCGAACCGGCTTCTTGGAGCGCGTTCTTCCCAACTTTTGAACTACCACGTTTGGAGGTGGGAATGAGTGGCGCACCCCTGAGGATT
>JAGRPD010000587.1 GCA_020439875.1 Verrucomicrobiales bacterium | reverse complement strand
TCCGCCCAGCGCAGTGGAGCCTTCAGCGCCACACAACCCACCCCGAGGAAGTTCCAAACGAGAGTCAGAGGTAAAAGCCAGCGCAGCCGAGGTACGATCATGAGTCAAAAAAGCAATCCCCACAGTGCAGGCATTTTTCCGCCTGTCGAGTTCCCGTGTTACCTCCACTCGCGAAAACCAAAGCCTACGCAGAGTCCAACAATCTCCATTTTTCAACAACCCTCCTGCGAACGTCCTGAGCGAAAAACGGGGCGCCAGACCTGCCAGTCCGACGCCCCGCCACACACAACACAGCACCAGGCTGTCTTGTCCATCACCAGCGGAATCGCACTCCGCCGTGAAAGGAGTTCATCTCATCGCCAAAGTCAGCGCCGAGCCCCAAATCGAACTGCTCAAACAACGCCAAGTAGGCATTCACATCCAGCACTCGATTGTTGAAATCATCCGCACTCGTCACCGTCACGCCCGCTTGCAATTCCAAGCGATTCAGCGCCTGCCAGCGGATCGCCGGGCGCACGTAGATCGCCCCATCACTCAGACTAAACCGGCTCTGGGTCGCATCCAGTTTGGTGTAAACGCCTCCAATTTCTCCCAAGAAATGAAACCGCTGGGAAATCGGCAAATACAGTCCCGCTCCCATGCTGACGGAGGAGAAATCGTAGCTCCGTTTTCCCGAGGACGATCCCCAGCTGAACTGCGCCTTAATGAACAGCGGCTGAAACAACTGCGCACTCAGAGCCAAACCAATGCCGCTGGCGCCATCGAGTCCGTTGTTTTTCGGATCCATGAATCGATACTCACCCACTAAGTAATTGTACGTCAGCATCTGATTCGAGGCCCAATTGCCGTAGTAGGTGCCCGATGGCGCGCCATACTGCATGCCCTGCGGCGGAGCGGAATAAGCCGGCGCGCCATAGTTGGGATCATACCCCGTGCCCGGATACGCCGGTGCCTGAGACGACATCGTCGGATAACTCGGATAGGTGGGAGGAGCCGTGGTCGGAGGCGGAGCCGGAGCCATCGTCGGCATGGGCGCGCCCATCATGGTCCCGGTGCCTGCTGGAGGAACGTAGGTTCCTTGAGCCCAGGCCGAGCTACCGAGGGAGGCAGCAACGAGAAGAAAAGAGAGGATCTTCATTCGGGAAATCATGAAAAGGTTAATATTTTGGATTGGTTAAATATTTTCCTCAAAATTCGAAAATTGGCAACCAATTTTTGTTCTTATCAGCATTTCCAGCCCATTCTCAGGCTTTTAGAGCCGATTTCCCGCCTCATCCTCTCACTCGATCCTGATGGGTTTTTCACCAGAATTGGACCTGTCCCACACTCGCATCGGTCTATCCGCCTCTCGACATCGCCCCGTCGCATCCCCCCCCGACGGTCACAGACCGCCGCTACAACCCTCCCCCCCATGTACCGGCGGTCTATGACCGTCGCACTTTTCCTCCCAGACCTCCTCTACACCCGCAACTTCACCGGCTCTCCCTGCCACGGCCAATCCTCCGGCCCTTCCACCAATCCCGCGCGCTCCGGATTTCGCCGCACGTACTCCCACTTCTCCGCGTAGCTCTCCTCGGACCGCAGCACATGGTCCATGAAGCCCTTTTGCCAGTGCGGTGCCGGCACCCCCTCCTCCCTCAGGACTTTGGAGATCGAGTTCTTTAAACTCTTCATCCACATCGAAAGGTTGGGACCCTGATCTCCAAACGCCACGAACAGATGCAGATGATCCGGCATCAGCACAAACCGACCCAGGAAAGCGCCCCGCTCCGTTCCCCTCTCGCCAAATTGATCCACACACCGCTTCACCGACGGACGGTCTAGCAGCGACCGCCGGTCCGCCGTGCACGCCGTCACAAAAAAGACCGGGTCTCGCTGAAACAACCGGTCCAAACGCCGCAGCCGATTCATGCGGCGTTATTGCGCAAATCGCCATGGATCGCAACCTCGAATCTCCTCCCCCCACCCCCGACGGTCACAGACCGCCGC
>JAGRPD010000586.1 GCA_020439875.1 Verrucomicrobiales bacterium | reverse complement strand
GCGCGCAGGCGGTGGCGGCGATGGCGTTTGGGACGGAGACGATCCGACCGGTGGCCAAGGTGTTTGGGCCGGGCAACAGCTATGTGGTGGAGGCAAAACGACAGACGTTTGGTGTGGTGTCGGTGGATTTGCTGCCTGGGCCGAGTGAGGTGCTGATTTTGGCGGATCACACGGGCCATCCGGCGTTCATTGCGGCGGATATTTTGGCTCAGGCGGAGCATGGCAAGGACAGTCAGGCGGGCTTTTTGACGGATGATCCGGCGCTGCTGGAGGCGGTGTTGGCGGAGGTGGAGCGGCAGATGGCCACGCTTTCTCGGCAGGCGATGATTGGTCCGGTATTGGACCAGGGGGTGTTTTTGATGCTGGTTCCGAGCCTGGAGGAAGGGGCGGCGTTGGTGAACGCCTACGCGCCGGAGCACTTGAGTTTGATCACGGAGCGGGAGGATCAACTGCTGGCGGCGATCCGCACAGCGGGCGCGATTTTTCTGGGAAATTACTCGCCGGTGGCAGTGGGGGATTTTTTGGCGGGACCGAGCCATACGCTGCCGACGGGGGGAGCGGGCAAGAGCTTCCCGGGGCTGACGGTGGATATGTTCCAAAAGCGCACCAGCATTGTGCGGCTGGATGCAGCGAGCTGTGCGGCGTCTGAACCGGTGGTGCGGGCGATCGCGACGGTGGAGGGGCTGGATGCTCACGCACGGTCGGTGGCGATCCGCGGGGAACGGGCATGAAAAAAGGGAGAGAGCGGTTTGCTCTCTCCCTCTTCCAGCGAAATTCGACGAGTTACTCGGTGGCGGCGAGTTTGGCGGCGCGTTCGGCGAGTTCGACGTGAAACTGCTCGGGAGATGGGGCGTCTCCGAGTTCGCGGGTGCGGCCAAACCAGTCAGCGAAGATTTCTCCCTCTTGGCGTTCGGCCTTGAAGGCCTCGAGGAGGGCGCGGACTTTGGCGGGGATCTCCTCGCCAGTGACGGATTTTTCCTCGAGCCCGGCCAGGCGATTGCCGCGGATGCTGCCGCCGACGAACATGGCCCATTTGTTGGGACCGCGGCCGACGAAGCCGATGTCGGCGTTGTAGGGGCGGCCGCAGCCGTTGGGGCAGCCGGTCATGCGGATGAGGAGGGGTTCGTTTTCGAGGCCGAGTTCCTTGAGGGTGGCGTCGATTTGATCCATAAAGCCGGGCAGGACGCGTTCGGACTCGCTGAGGGCGAGGCCGCAGGTGGGCAGGGCGACACAGGCGTGAGCGACCTGACGGGCGCGGGTGAAGCCGGCTTCTTTGGCGTGCACGACGCCGTGCTTGGCGAGCAGGGCGTTGAGTGAGTCTTTCTGCGCGGGATCGACGTCGGCAAAGATGACGTTGGTGTTGGGGGTGACGATGAGCGGTAGGTCGAGGGTTTCAGCGATCTCGCGAAAGCAGGCGCGATATTGGGGGCCGCCTGCGACGTTTTCGATCCGGCCCATGTTGACATAAACGGCGCAGTAGAGTTTGCCATCACCCTGTTCATGCCAGCCGAGGTCGTCCTCCACGG
>JAGRPD010000585.1 GCA_020439875.1 Verrucomicrobiales bacterium | reverse complement strand
CGGCAGGCGACCCTCCGCATCGCGCGCCCGATAGAGATCCAGCTTCAAAGGCCGCTCACCCCGCTGGGCATAGACCTGATCTCGATTCACGGTCACCCCGGCTGGCAGTCCCGTTTTTTTCTCCTGAGCCAGCGCCCCACTCACCAGGACCACAGCCCATGCTGCTTTGAACCAATGCTTCATCCCACTGCAAACGCACGCACGGCTTCGGGCATTGCGCGAGAATTCAGAGCCAACGGATCCTTCCGCGCCTCGAAGCAGCTCACGGCAATTCGGTCTTGCTGGAGAGGCGGAACGCGTTCCTTATTGATGGAATCATGTACCAGACCTCACGATTCTCTTTATGTCTCCTCCTCTGGCTCACCTCGCTGATGACGGCGCATTCAGCCAATCCCTACGTCAACATCGACAGCAAGGACCCCTTGGAAATCATGTGGACGGGATCGGAATGGGGAGATGGCATTCCGTCGTCCTCCGAAGCTGGGCGTCCCCTGCCCGTGATGGGAACGCTGCGCCGATTGGCCAACATGCCCTGGGGGCAGATGGTGCGTTTCACCTTTGTCGCCAAAAACGGTCGCGATATCCCACCGCTGCATTTGCTGGTGCGTGACGAGGTGATCCTGGATCTGGCATCCGACGACATTGAGTACGTGATCGGCACGGTGGCAGCGATGCCCAAACCACCGCACTACGATCCGGATGACGTGGTGGCCACGATCACGGAGGGAACGGAAGTCACGCCTTCAGGCAGTGGGCAGGCGGAAATCACCACGGCAGGAAACGAATCCACCTACCTCTGGCAACATCCTTCGGGTCACTTTCGCAAGCTGGTCTGGCGTCGCGGAGTGGGTTTGGTGGAATATTCCATGGGACAGGGAGCGCGTGCCGATGGATTTCGACTGACCTTTGGTCCCCCCAGCCAAGAGGACACCGGCTTGGATCTGCTGAGCACGGAAAAGCTGGGCACGCTGCGCATCGGCCTGCCCGAGGGAGAGGCGCTCACCACGCTGGGGCAACCCGCGAAGGTGACGCAGGCGACCTTTTTGCAGGCCACGGGAGAGTGGTATCGCGAGCTGCTGTGGCCCAATCAAGGCCTGCGGATCAGCATGGGAGGACGCAGTGAGGACGGTCCCTGGGCCATTTCCAGCATTCAAGCCGATGCCCCCTGCCGCCTCACCACAGCGGCCGGCATCCGCATCGGCAGCCTGGAGGCTGACGTGCAGGAGGCTTACGCAGAGGTTCGCGATGCGGAGAATTCTGAAAGCGGAAAAATCTTCGTCGCCGGATCGATCTATGGCGGCATCATGTTTGAATTCACAGCGGGTGTGGTGACGCGGATCTTTTTCGGCGCGGGAGCTGAGTGACTTTGATTTGAAAAATGAGCGACTCACCTTCTCCTCAGCTGCTTTTTGAAACGCTCAATGCCTTTCAAAAGACAGGTCTGCTCAAGGCGGCCATCGAGTTGGATGTCTTTTCTGTGATCCATGACAGCTCCGTCACCAGCGTGGAGATCTCGCAACGATTGCAATGCCCAGAGCGTGGGGTTCGCATCCTCTGTGACAACTTGGTGATCCTCGGATTTCTCACCAAATCGGAGCAGCGCTACGCTTTGACGCCATCCTCGGCCACCTTCCTGGATCGGACATCTCCAGCCTACTTCGGCGCGGCGGCAGACTTTCTTTTGGCTCCCGGTTTGACGGAAGGATTTTGGGATTTGGCCGCGACGATCCGTGCGGGTCGCCTGCGGGAGGAGGACCATGGCACCACGGCCGAGGATCACCCCGCGTGGATGGATTTTGCGCGGGCCATGGGGCCGATGATGGCTCCCGTGGCCAAAGCAACGGCCGAGCTGCTGCCGCTGGATGATGATCGCGCGACTCGGGTGCTGGACATTTCCGCCAGCCACGGAGCCTATGGCATTGCGGTGGCGCAACGCCATCCCCAGGCGCATTTGGTGGCGCTGGATTGGGCGTCCGTTTTGTCGATCACAGAGGCCAATGCGCGGGCAGCAGGCCTGGAGGGACGCTTTGAAAAAATCGCCGGAGATGCCTTCACCACGGATCTTGGAGCAGACTACGACGCGGTGTTGATCCCGAACTTCCTGCATCACTTCACGGCAAAACAATGCACCGAATTTCTTCAGCGCATCCACCGGGCACTGAGACCGGGTGGCCGAGTGATCATTGTCGAGTTTGTGCCGAACGAGGATCGGGTGACGCCCTCAGCGGCTGCCAGCTTCAGCCTGGTGATGCTGGGCACCACGCCGGAGGGAGATGCTTACACCTTTGCGGAGTATGAAACGATGCTGCAAGCGGCGGGCTTTGGTCCGGCCAGCCTGCATCCCTTCCCTCCGAGTGCGCACAGCGCCATCCTCGCGCAGGCGTAAAATCGCTTGGAGGGGAGAGTGAAGCTTGGGACAGCTCAAGCCAGGCACCCTTCAACAATCA
>JAGRPD010000584.1 GCA_020439875.1 Verrucomicrobiales bacterium | reverse complement strand
CGCTCCCGCCAGGCTTCCAAGGCCGATGGTTGTCCCATTTCGTTCCAATGGCTCGATGTAGGGGACGCACAACCAAGTCAATCCCGCTCCCGCGAGAAGACCGGACAGCACTCCACATTGCAGCAGAAAGGCGCGCACCGCCGTCGCCGGACGCCGGGTGAAGATTCCCAACGCCACCGAACTTGAAACAGTTCCCGCAAGCACCAACCCTCCTGCAAGGGCCGAGATCACCAAGCCGATGCCAATCCCGACTCCTATCAGGACAATCGAAATCAGTAAGAACATCATTATTGCGACGACTCCGCCCAGATTCACAGGCCAACTATCCGCCGACCGCCCTGGAATTCAACTTCCGACTCAGGTGGGGTATGGCCTTCCGCTCCCGCGCAGCTCAATTTGCCCGCAGGCGCTCCACCAGACCGGCAAAAAAGACCGTGCTCCACAGAGTCAGTGCATCGGGATCGCGAACAAAAGGAGCCACGTCTTGTTTGGCCTGCTCAAAGTCCACGCTTTCGAAGCGCTCGATCAAGCGCTGTTGGAGGGCGGCCAGAGTCAATGGTACGCCCTGAGTCCAGTGACCGGTTTGCTCCATCCGCTTTTGCAGATGATCGAGATGGACCGGCACATCCTTGGCCAGATACCAGACGAAGTCATAGAAGTCGCGTCCCTTCACCCGATTCTTCCAGTTGCGACACAGCACCGCGTGCAGCCTTCCGGCGAAAAGGCTCGGAAGTGTGCAGAGCTTGACCTGGAAAGGGATGGGCACCAGCAGCGTCGCGACCGTGGTGTCGGCTCCTCCGGGTGGATCGGTGTCGAGTTCGAGTTTGATGTGGAGTTTTCGCGACGGTGGAAACCGCGCGGAGATGCCCACAGGAGCACCGATTTCCAGCAGATTGATTCGCGTGCTTCCCTTGACGAAGGCCGATTCGATCGCCGTGTCGATGACCTTGGCTTTTTGTTCGACCTCAAAGGTAAAACCCAAACCGGCCAGCTCAGCGCGAACCGCTTCCAGGTGCGATGCCAAATCAAAGGCACGGTTGGGTTTCAAAAGCGTGAAATCCAAGTCCTCGGAAAAACGCTGCAAGCCGTGGAAGATTCGGAGCGCCGTCCCTTCATAAAGGGCCGCGTGCTCGAAGAACTTCGACCGCCACAATCCCAGCAGAGCGAGTTCCTGAACAATCTCCCGCAGCGCGTTTTCCCAATCGGCTCCGGTCTCGAGGGCGTAACGATCCAGCAGGGTTTGAAGGGCGGCATTCATTAGGTTAGGAAAAACGGGCTGGCGGCTGCCGACTCAGCCATTTCTCAAAGGCTGTGACACTCTTCCGGCGATACGCCTTTGCAATGTCTCTGACCAGCGGCCGTCGAAAGCCCCGCACCGCGTCCAGATCCACCCGCAGGTCCTCCGTGAGCACGGCTTCAACATCACGCACCGCCGCCAAACTTCGATTCAGGGACAAACGATCACAAAGCGCCTTTTCCGGCTCGGCCAAAAACCAACCACCGCCCCTGGCCTGCTCCAACCGCACGCCCATCGGAAAGACGCGTTCTGGGATCGGATGGTAGCGATAGCGGCCCATCGGTGTGTGAAACAATTTGGCGCGCTTGATGGTGACGCTGGTCACTTCCTCCACCCTTTCTGGAATGAGTCCGTGATATTCCAGCGCGGATTCCAGGCTGACGTAGGACGGCCCGTAGATCAGCCCCGCCAATACGTGGCGATCCACCGGAGCTTCGTCGCCCCGCCTCCAACCCGGCACGTAAAGACCCTTTTTGATCCGTACCACCGCTCCCTCTTTGCAGAGGTGACGCAGCTTGTCCCGCGGTGCGCGAAAGCTCTGCAACCGATCCATTGCCAGTTGGTAATCAAACGGGTGCTCGCGAGGAATCGAAGGCAAGTCGTCTATTTTCGTCACTATGTCGAATTTATTTCGACATAGTGACGAAAACAAGAGGCATTTTTTGAAATGCCGCTCTCTCGACTCTGGCCTGATCCGCAGGCCGGGCCATGCTGCCTCCCATGATTCTTCAATTCGGAACCGGCAACTTCCTTCGCGCTTTTGCGGACTTGTTTGTGGAGGAGCTGGATCGAGGAAACAAAACACCGATCGGGCCGGTCGTCGCTGTCCAATCGACCGGATGCGAGCGCGCCGAGGCGATCCACGCGGCGCGGGGCCGATACCATGTCGCCGTTCAAGGGTTTCAGGATGGCCGGGTGGTCGATGAAACCGTGCGCGTGAATTCGCTGCGTGAGGCGTTTTTTGCCGGAACGCAATGGGAAGAGGTGCTAGAGACGGCGCGCCAGCCTGACTTGGTGGCGATGCTTTCCAACACGACCGAAGCTGGGCTCGCGCTGGATGAGCGGGATGCGGGACCCTGGGCATTAAACACACCAAGCCGGGTCACAGACCCGGCCCACAGTTTGGCCCCGCACTCGTTCCCCGCCAAATTGCTCGCCTGCCTGCGGGCTCGGTTCGAAGCCGGACAAGCGGGGTGCTGGATCGTTCCCTGTGAGCTGGTGGAGGGCAATGGCGACCGGCTTCGCGCGTTGGTTTTGCAGCAGGCGCGGCTTTGGAATCTCGAAGGCGATTTGACGCACTGGATCGAAACCGAATGCCGCTGGGTGAACACGCTGGTGGATCGCATCGTGCCCGGTGCGCCGAAATCGCATCCGTTGCTCGGTGTGGATCCGCTGCTGGTCAGTTGCGAGCCTTTCGCCTTTTGGGCGGTTGAAACGACGCGCGACGATTTTCCTTTTGCCCGTCATCAGGCGGTGGTGATCGCGCCGGACATCGCTCCCTACACGCTGCGCAAGGTGCGCGTTCTCAATGG
>JAGRPD010000583.1 GCA_020439875.1 Verrucomicrobiales bacterium | reverse complement strand
ATGGTGAAGTTCATGCCAAAACTAGGTCCGCACCGCGCTCGGCTGCCACGCAGGTGGACGTCGGAGAATTGATCCATGTCGGAACGTTCCAGGATTCTCATCCTCGGTGCGCGAGGCCGTCTGGGCGGAGCACTGCACCGCTGCTATGCTGCGCAGCATGATGTGTCTGCGTGGGGGCGGGAGGAGCTGGACCTATTGAAGACGGATCAAATCTCCGATCGTTTGGCGCAGGTGTCGTTTGATGTTTTGATCAATGCAGCGGGCTTGACCCATGTGGATCGCTGCGAGACGGCGCGGGAAGAGGCCCATCTCTCCAATGAGGTGGCACCGGGAGAGATGGCTCGGTTTTGTGCGCAGCGGGGGAAACGGTTCATCCACATCAGCAGCGACTATGTTTTCTCCGGCAGCGGGCACCGGCCGCTGGTGGAGGACGACGAAGCTGCGCCGATCAATTTTTACGGCCAGTCGAAGCGAGGGGGGGAGATCGCGGTATTGAGGGAAAACTCGCGGGCATTGGTCGCGCGGGTGTCCTGGTTGTTTGGGCGGGATAAGGCGGGGTTTCCCGACATGATCTTGCGTCGCGCGCGGCAGGAGGCCGAGGTGAGTGCGGTGAATGACAAATGGTCCAGCCCGACCTATGCGGATGATTTGGCGGAGTGGCTGGAGCTGCTTTTCACGCGGCATGCAGACGCGACCGGTCTGCTGCACCTCTGCAACGCGGGCGAGGCGCAGTGGCAGGAGTATGGCCAGGCGACCTTGGATCTGGCGCGGGAGCGAGGGATCGCGTTGCGGACGACGCAGGTGCGGGGTCACTCGATGCAGGGGTTTGAGCCCTTTGACGCGCCGCGTCCGCCCTACACGGTGCTCGACACGGGGCGGTTCACTCAGATCACGGGCATCACGCCGCGGCCTTGGCAGCAGGCGCTGGCGGTGCATCTGGATCAGACGCTGGCTGACGCCGAGGCTGACGCCGTGGCTGACGCCGACGAGGCGGCTCAGCGGTAGTCGAGCTGCACGGTCACGGTGGCATCTGCGCTGGAGAGGGTGCGCAGCCAGTAGGCTTGGAAGGCGGCGGGAAATTCGTGCTTCACAGGGGTTCCGGCAGTCAACTCAATGCGGCGATAGGTCTGCCACAGGCCGGTGCCATCGATGTCGATTTGCAGGCTCACGGTGGTGGGTTGATCGCTTTCCAAGGTGAGCGTTTTGCGATCGTAACCGGTCATCAAATACGGATCGCTGGCCTCGTTGGCTTTCACAGTGGTAGCCAGCCAAGGGCCGCCATGACCCCGAGGTTTGCCCATTTGCCAAATGTCATCCACGGCTCCGACCCAGAGAGCAGTCTGGCCGTCGCTGGAGCGAATGATGTGTTCGTTGGCCGGTGGGGAATCGTTGGCGATGCCGCTGACGACGAAAAGACCGCGATAGGAGCAGTAGTCGTGGATGCAGAGGTTGTGTGTGGTGACGGGACGCAGTTTGGAAAAGCCGCCTGCATTGTCGGCGGGCAGTTCGAAAAAGGTGCCGTAGGCGTTGAAGAGATCGCGCTCAGTGGCGACCTCACGGTCGATGCGCTGGGGGCCGAGCGGATGAGCGCGATCCAAGGCCGCATCTCCACGGGGGAGCCGCCAGCGCTGGCCTTGGTCGTCGATGAAAAGGACGGAGGCCGCATCGGCTTGGAGAACGCCGACGGGGATGGCGGCTTGCGTTTTTTGGAAGCGAGCAGCTGCGTCGTCGTCCACGGGCGTGAGCTGGAGGTCGGCGGAGAGTTCGTAGAGACCGACGTCGCGAGTGCCTCCGCGAGTGCTGTCGTTTACTGCTGGGGCGATGGCGGTGAAGTGCAGGGTGCGTTTGTTGCCGCCGCGAGCGCGGATGATGCCGCCCGTGAGAGCTGTGTCGGACGGGGTGGCGATGCCTGCGAACAGCGGCGCGGGCGGATCAGGGCGCTCGTCGCGATTGGAAAAATGGAACCAAGCGGTGGCGGAGGTGAGCGCATCCTCGCAGACCAATCGCACCCAAGCAGCGGCGGGAGCCTCGGTGAGGTCGATCCATTGGTAGCCGCGAGCCGGCAGCTCGACCTGCTGCAGCGTTGTCCATTCATCGGTGCCGTGAAGGTCGATCTCCAGACGGATGCGCGCGGCGGAATCGCCCTCGTGATGAAGGTGCAGCGCACGGCGATCAAATCCTGAGAAGAGAAAGGCATCGCTAGGTGTGGCGGGCGTCACGTCGTCCCGCAGCCACACGGCTCCGCGACCCAAGGCGGGCCCGAGGTGATCCAGACGATCGGGGGGCACGAACCAGAGATTGGATTGGGACTGTGGGGCTGCGATTTTTCCTTTGGCTTTGCGTTGGTTGAGGAATTCGTTTTTGGCCGTGTCATCGCAGCCGAAGACCACGCGGTCGCCCCAACGGCAAAAATCTCCAATCACCTTCAAATACGACGAGCGTGGGGCGATGCCTTGGGTGTGGCCGGGGCGGAAGGTTTTGGGGAATTTCCAAAACATGCCGTGCATGGTCATGAGCAGAGTATCGTCGTCTCCGATCTCGCGAATGCGGGGCCATTCGGTATTCCAGCCGTGGGCTCCATCGTAACTGTGGCTGGACTTCGGCAGGCGATAGGTGTGCCAGGTGCCGTGATCCAGCACCATGAGGATGAGGGAGCGATGATCCCAGCCGATGGACCAGACGGGGTCGTTCTCGGGGTCGCTGCTGCCCAGGATGCCACCGGGACCGGTGACTTCGGTGAATTGATTGCGCCGCACGGTGGTCCAGGCGCTGGCGCGGCCATCCCAGGTGGCGAGGACGCCGGAGGGTACGGCGGGATTTTTTTTGGCCTCGGGCGCGTGGTCGCCATTGTTCGCGTAGATGAGGCGATCCTGCCCCATGTAGAAGCCTTTGCCATGGTAACCGGGGAGGTCGGCGTGACGTCCGGTTTTGTCGGCTTCATCAGCCCAGAGCTGCGTCACAGCGAGGCTGTTTACATTCACCTCATAGACGCCTTCCTCCATGGTGGCGTAGTAGATCTTGTTTGCCGGATCGCTCAGGTGGCGGGCATTGCCGGTGGGTCGGCCAAACATTTTTTCATAGGGGATGACGCGGACGTGGCGTTCGGCATCGATGGCGTAGGGGCCAATGAAGAGCTGGTTGGACTCGCGATGAATCATGCGGTTGGCGGGCGTGCCGCCGATGCTTTCTGGTCGGATGATTTGCTGCAAATCGGGCGTGATTTCATACAGCTTGTCCGAGGAACCTTTGGGCATGTGGGGTGCGTAGGTCACGACCCAGAGCCGATCGGCGAAGGGGACTACCGCGCCGGTGCCGCACTCGCCCTCGTCATTGAACATGGCGAGGTGCGGGTAAATGCCGCTCACACTGACCTGAGCGCGGCTCAGGCTGGCGAGGGCAGCGAGGAGGAGAATCAAAAAGGGCCGCATGAGTTTCGTTTAGCCAATCTCGACGCGACCATCGGCGTGCTTGGTGAACCGATGCAGCAGGCTGCCATCCACGCCGTGATGGGCAAAAATCAGCCGCTGAGGCAGGATTTGGATGTGGGTGAAGCCATGCACATCCCGACCGAAAGGCATCTTCCGTTCGGGAGATTTCAGTGGGCGGGTTTTGGCACCGCCACCGCCCGAGATGACGAAGGAGGTGAAGAGACCTTCGAGTTCCAGATGCTGCAGGTCATGATCGTGGCCGCAGAGGTAGGCGTGCACTTGATGTTTTTGAATCAGCTCTCCCCAGGCATCGATCACCGGTTGGGTGTCGAGATGGCTGCCGTTGGAGTAAAATGGATGGTGCCCAATCATCAGGGTCATGGGTGCGCGTGGACCTTCGAGCTGGGCCTTCAACCACGCGGTCTGTTCCACGACTTGGGCGGCTGATAGAGAGGGGCGTTCCCGTTTCTTTTTGCCATCGTAGCCACCGGTGACATTGGGGAAATTGGTGTCCACGGCCAGGACGGTGACGAGGGGCTCGGCCCCGCCTAGCTCGTAGCGATACCAGCGATCCGGCAGGGTCCAGCGGGTGCCCGGCTTTTTGGCGTATTCCAACTGCACCTCCGCGCCGCCGATGTTGTCGTAATAATCGTGATTGCCGAGCACGGCGGGGCAGGGTCCCGGAAAGGAGCGGGTGGGATACATGTCCTCAAATCCGGTGATCCAGCGTTCGCTGTCCACGCTGAAGCCGCCTTTGACTTCGGAGTAAAAATTGTCGCCCAGCAGCAGCAGCGATTCCGCCTGGATCTGCTTTTGCTGGAGGAAGGTCTGCATCGCCTCCGACACGGCTTTTTGATCGACCCCGGTGGTGCCAAAGTCGCCGATGGCCAGATGGTGCAGCGCTCCTTTCTCCGTGTCGGCGGCGCGGGTCTGGCGCACATTCAGAGCCAGCGCGGCGCTGGAGCAAAACAGGGTCTTGAGGGTGCGACGTCGGTTGAAGCTGGAGGGGTGCATGGCGGGGGGACGAGGGGGATGAAACGTTGCGCGTGAGGTTAGATGCCGTTGACTTTGACGAGGGCATCGAGTCGATCGTGATGCTGGTAAAAGCCGATCTCGTCTCGCCCGCAGGCTTCCAGGGCGCGGGCGATGTCTGAAGCGTTTTCACCCTGAGCGGTTCCGCTGATGTGCTGGCGGATGAGGTCGGTTTTCCGACCTTGAATGGCTAGGAACTCCGGTTCCACCTGTGGGGTGGGTGGATAAATGCCGTCGCGTTGGCCGGCGGTGAGGATTTGTTTGAAGGGACCGCCGCTGCGTTTGGCTTCGGCTTTGGCGATGTTGACCCCGGCGTACCACTCGGGGTGGAGGATGCGGTAGTAGTCCCGCATGGCTTGTTTGTTGAAGTGGATGATGAGTCGGCCGGAGGGAGTGTCGAGCGTGCGGGTGGCGCGGAAGCTGTCGCTGTCGATGGTATCGACGAAGAGCAGGGTGTCGCGATCCAGAGCGAACTCCCATTTCAGATCCCAGAGATCGAGGCCGATGGGCGCGAGAGCGGCGCGCACCGCCCAGGCTCCGAGGAGGGCCATCTTCACTGTGTCGGCAAAGGCCTGACCGCTGAGGCCGGACATCAGCAGCGCCTCCTGGCGGGAGACGTTGCGGTCCTCGGGCTCGTACTTGCTGGTGAGGTCGAAGATCGGCGGCTGCAGCATGGACCACGGTACCATCGGGCCGCAGAGACCGAGTTCCTGCTCGTAGCTGCGGCGCGCGGCTTCGGAGAGGGCGTCGTATTTTTTCAGAATGGAAGAGCCGCTGGTGACGCCGAAGCGGACGATGTACTCGAGCGGGATGACGTAGGTGTCACTCTGGTGAAACTGGGCGTAGTCAAACACGAAACCGCCCATGAGAGGGCGCTGCGGGGGCGTCATGACGGGAAACCGGCGCACGAGGTTGAAGGCGCTGGGATGCTCGGGCAATCCCTGCTGGATGACGCGACCGGTCTCGGCATCGATCATGCCGATGTGATGGGTGCTGGCTCCACGTTCGAGGAAGGTTTCCAACGGACCTTGCAGCAGCTCAGCCTTCCAGGCATCGGGCAGCGTGCTGTCAGCCTGAATCCGACTCCGAACATCTGCCCAGGTCTCGGTCTGGCCTAGGCGATGATACATGGCGTGGCGGAAGATGGCGCGGCCACGATCGCTGCCCGGGATTTCAAAAATCGATCCCACGTCGAAGACGGAGCCCGCCTCGGTGGTCTGGCAGACGAGGAAACCGGGATGGCCGGGAGCTTCGTAGAGGTACTGAACGGAGCCGCGATAAACGGGCTGGCCCAGATGGGCGAGATCGATGTGATCCGGTGCGGAAGGGGGCGTGAGCATGACGGGAAAAGGAGGGGGTTAAGACAGGCGGCGCTTGAAGTCTTCGTAGCCAAAGCGGCGCACCACCTGGTAGCGATCGGTGGCGGGATCAAAGGTGGCGATGTCGGGGTGCGGCACTCCGTTGAACATGGTGGTTTTGACCATGGTGTAGTGCGCCATGTCAGTAAAGACGAGTTTTTGACCGAGCTGCAGGGGCTCGGGGAAGGAGTAGCGATGGATGACGTCTCCCGCGAGGCAGGTCAGACCCCCAAGCTGGTAGGTGTGAGGAAACTCGCCCGGCTGGCCGCTGCCAATGACGTGAGGTCGATAGGGCATCTCCAGCGTGTCCGGCATGTGAGCGGTGGCGGAGGTGTCAAGGATGGCGGTGGGAGGATTGGCCTCGTCACCCGGTGCGCCGACGATGTCCAGTACGCTGGCGATGAGCCAACCGGTGTTGAGTGCCACGGCCTCGCCGGGTTCTAGGTAAACTTGAACCCCCGGCCAGCGGGATTTGAAACCCTGCACCACGCGGATGAGGCGATCGATGTCGTAATCGGCGCGGGTGATGTGGTGCCCGCCGCCCATGTTGACCCAGCGGACCTGGCGCAGCAGGTGAGAAAAGCGAGCCTCGACGGCCTGCAGCATGCGCTCCAGCACGTCCGAGTTTTGCTCGCAGAGCGCGTGGAAATGCAGGCCCTCCAGCCCGCTGAGATCGTGACCTTCCAGCGCCGCCGCGCGGGTGCCGAGGCGGCAACCGGGAGAGCAGGGATCGTACAGCGCCACCTCCACCTCGGAGTGCTCTGGATTGACCCGCAGCCCCGGACTGGGAGCCCGGCCGTGCTGCGCGCGCCATGCCTCCAGCACAGGGCGGTAGCGCTGCCATTGGGCCGGGGAGTTGAAGCTCAGATGGTGGGAGATCGGCAGCAGGCGCTGCATTTCCTCCGGTTTGAAGGCCGGAGCATAGACATGCACTTCCCCCTGAAATTCCTCGTGCGCTAGCAAGGCCTCATGGATGCCGCTGGCGCAGCAACCCCGCAGGTACTGACGCACGAGGGGGAAGGTGGAAAACATGGAGAACCCCTTCAGTGCGAGCAGGATGGTGCAATCCGCCTGCTGCTGAACGTGGGCGAGTTTTTCGAGATTGCGGCGCAGCAGACCCAGGTCCACCACGTAGGCGGGGGTGGCGATGCCAGAGAGATCAAAAGCAGGGGGCTCCATGGCGGCTCCGGTTCCTCATTTGAGGCGGGTTTGCAACTGGGGAAATCGACCTTCTCAGCGGGTGGTGGCCGGTTCAGCAGCCTGTCGAGCTAGCCGACGGGCTTCGGCGTCGAGCTGGGCGGCTTTTTTTTCGGCCTCCGGCAGCGGCAATCCCGCCTTCACACCGGGACGAAGATGACGCGTCTCGGTGAGCCAGGCGTCTCGCAGCACGGCCTGCTTTTGTTGGATGAGTTTGAAGATTTCCGCCCCTCTCGGATGCTGCGGCATGCCGTCACTGTCGGTGGGCAAATTCCACGCGGTGAGCAGGGGGCGGGCCATCACGGCATGCCCCGCTTCGTTGGGATGCACGCCGTCTTTGGCAAAGGCGAAAGTCGGATCCTTGGCACGCTCCTTTTCCAGAGCGGCCACCATCGGCCCGTGAACATCCAGCACGGTCCAACCCCGCTCGTCGCGCTGCTGCAACAGCCAGTCGGCATAGGCTGCCAGCACATCGTCATAACCCTCGAAGGGCCCTTCCGTGCCGGCGCTGGCGGCGGGGCGCACGCGCTGGCGGATCGGCTGGGGATCGAACACCGGTGGCGTCAGATGGATGATTTTGGCCCCCGTTTTTTCCACCGCTTCATGCAGCCGAATCATGCCGTCTTTGAAAGCCTGAAATCGATCTGCCGCCAGCGGCAAGTAAATGCCGTCGTTCATGCCGTAGCAGGCAACCACCAAATCCGCCTGCACGGCGGGTAGGATGCGTCCCAAACGCTCGTGGAGATCGGGCCGGGGGAATTTGCCCCCCGCGTGCCCGTCTTCGGACAATCCCGACACCGTCTCGCTGGAGAGCCCGAGATTCAACATCGGCGGCGACTCATCGGGATGAGCTGCCACGGCAGCGGCCTCCACCATGGCCACGTAGGTGCCCCCGTACGTGATGCTGTCGCCGAGGAAAAGAATGCGCCGCGCCTCGGGCAGCCCGTCACGAGCGTGGAGGCTGCTGGTCAGAAAGGCGAGGTTGAGGGCAAGGAGAGTGAAACGCATGGGATGCATAACGAAGAGATAGTCCCAGATCCTTCGTCCAGCCGCTGCATCCCGCGAGAGCTTTCAAGCGAGTCGAGCTGGGGTGCGTGGCCAGCTGGGAGGGGAGGCTGTAGGGGC
>JAGRPD010000582.1 GCA_020439875.1 Verrucomicrobiales bacterium | reverse complement strand
GGCCTCGGCGTCGCCCTGCATCGCAACACCGTACTCATGCAAAATGCCGCCCTCGTCGGCGTCACCGGCCTCTCCTTTCTGCCCCCACTGCTCGCCGCCACCGGCTGGATCAATGCCCTCCGCCTGCTCCGCCATTGGCGCGGCCAACCCGTCACCCGCACCCGGCTGGACTTCACCCTCAGCGTCGTCCTCCTCCTCAGCGCCGCCGTTTACGGTCTCTGGCAGATCCGCACCTTTCACCCCGCCGAACGGCCCGTCGTCCGCACCCTCCTGATCCAGCCCAACGTCTCTCAATTCGTCAAATGGGGCCGCGAAGACATCCTCGCCCTCTACCGTCAGCTCGATCAACGCACCCGCCTCTACACCGAGGCCACTGGCCCGACCACCGACGGCTTTGACCTCATCGTCTGGCCTGAAAATGCCGTACCCGTCAACCTCGACGACAGCCCCGAGGCCGACGCCTTCCACCGCTCCTTCTTCGAGCCCCTGCTGCAAACCGGCAACTTCAGCCTCCTCACCGGAGCCCAGACTCGCACCCCCGACGGAGGCGGCCAAAACAGCGCCGTCTTGTTCTCCCCTCAAACCTACACACCACGCCAGAGCGCCTCCAAACAGCACCTCGTCCCCTTTGGCGAATACCTGCCCCTGCGCCAGCAGCTCCCCATCCTCGAGCGCCTCCTCGGCCACATCCTGCCCGGAGACTTCGTCCCCGGTCAGGGCACCCAGCCTCTCACCCTCACCGCCTCGGGAGAGAGCGTCGGCATCGTCCCTCTCATCTGCTTCGAAGACACCGTCGGCCGCCTCGCCCGCCGCTTCGTCCGGCCCGGCCCTCAAATCCTCGCCAACATCACCAACGACGGCTGGTTCCTCCACAGCGATGAGACCGAAGTCCACCTCGCCAACGCCCGCTTCCGCGCCGTGGAATTGCGCCGCCCCCTGCTGCGCGCCGCCAACACCGGCGTCACCTGCTTCATCGACCCCCTCGGCCGCACCCTCAGCCAGCTCGACGATCCCGCCACCGGCTCCACCTTTATCGAGGGCTGCCTGCCCGGAGCCCTGCGCTTCGCCCCCGGCTCCGCCCTCACCTTCTACGCCCGTTTTGGGGATGTCTTCTCCTACCTCTGCCTCGCCCTCACCAGCAGCGCCCTCCTCCTCCACCTCTCCCGGCGGAAGAAGACCCACGCCAGCACCGTTGAACCCACCGCCTCTCATCCCACGGATCATCGCTGATCCCCTCGCCATCATTGCCAGCCCACGCATTTTCCCGTAACTTCTCCGCTCATGTCCAGCCCCGACGCCCCCACCGCCACCTCCATCCCCGCCCCCAACACCGACGTACCCCAGGCAGAAGCCATCGCCGCCGCCTCGTCGTGGGTCCAGCCTCTGCGTCAGGAAATCGGACGCGTCCTCGTCGGTCAGAGCGCCCTGGTGGATCGCCTCCTCATCGCCCTCCTCACCAACAGCCACGTCCTGCTCGAGGGCGTCCCCGGCCTCGCCAAAACCCTCGCCGTCCGCACCCTCTCCGGTGCTCTCCAGGCCAAATTCCAGCGCATCCAGTTCACCCCCGACCT
>JAGRPD010000581.1 GCA_020439875.1 Verrucomicrobiales bacterium | reverse complement strand
GGACCGTCGAATGGCAGTTCCAGCTCCGCATCTGTGACGCCACCGGCACCGCCATCGCCGAAGCTCCCGCCGCCGCCCGCTAAATCCACCTTTTTTCCCGCCCCCATGAAAGCTCCCCTCCTCAGCCTGCTCCTCCTCACCTCCACAGCGCTGGCCGCCGACTGGCCGCAGTTTCGCGGTCCCGACGCCACCGGCGTGATCGATGACCAACCGCCCGGGCCCGATCTCAAAATCGCCTGGCAGACCGAGCTGCCCGGCCGCGGCCTCTCCAGCCCCATCATCGTCGGAGACCGCGTCTTCCTCACCTGCTCCTCCGGGTTGAATCAGCGCATCCTGCACGTCATCTGCCTGGATCGCCAAGACGGCCACCGCCTCTGGGAGCGCACCGTGCTCGCCACCGGCCGCACCATGAGCCACAAAAAAACCTGCGTGGCCGCACCCACCCCATGCAGCGACGGCCGCCGCGTCTATGCCCTCTTCTCCTCGAATGACCTCGTCGCCTTCGATCTCGACGGCAACCTGCAGTGGCTGCGCGGATTGACGCTCGACTACCCCAACGCCAGCAACAGCCTCGGCATGGCCTCCTCCCCCGTCGTCATCGCAGACACCCTCGTCGTGCAGAGCGAGAACGACAGCGAATCCCTCGCCCTCGGGCTCGACGCCGCCACCGGAGCCAATCGCTGGAAGATGTCCCGCCCCAAAGCCGCCAACTGGACCAGTCCCGTCGTGCTCGGAGAAGTCGTCGGTTTGCAATCCAGCAAAGGCCTCACCGGCGTGCATGCCGCCACCGGTGAAATCCGCTGGGACTACACCGACGGAGCCGCCACCATCCCCTCCTCCGTGGTCGCGGGAGACGTCGCCCTCGTCCCCTCCAACGGCCTCACCGCACTGGCCATCGAAAAAGACAGCACCTCCCAGCTCTGGCGCGAGAAAAAGCTCGGTCCCGGCACCGCCAGCCCCATCGTCATCGGCGGCTGGGTCTATGTCATCAGTGGAGCCGGCGTCCTCGCCAAGGCCGATCTCAAAACCGGTGAGGAGCAGTGGAAAATGCGTCTCGCCGGCCCCTTCAGTGGCTCGCCCGTCGCCGCCGACCACTACCTCTACATCGCCAACGAGCGTGGCGATCTGCAAGTCGTCGATCTCGCCGGAGCCGAAGGCAAAGTCGTCACCACCGTGCCTCTGGAAGAGACCATCCTCGCCACCCCCGCCCTCAGCAGCGGCGCACTCTTCGTCCGCAGCGACGGCCACCTCTGGTGCCTGCGCTGAGACCGCAGCGCTCAAGGAGAAAAAGCATCTCCGCCATCAATCCAAATCGCCAAATAGGGGTGCTCCGCCTCCTTCTCCCACAGCGTGAGCAGGAAGGTACGATCAAACACCAGCTCCTTTCGCCACAGGGGTCGTTCTTCGATCGGAATGCTTGACTCTCCTCCGCTTCCTCCACCGATGGAGAGAAAATCGGCGGGTATTTTATAGACGGTTTCGGTCATCACACCCTGGGGAGTGAGGGCCAGATTGATCCAAGCTTGAACCTGCCCAATCTTCCATACCGTCAGAGAGCCCGCTCCGCCCACGGAGCGCAGATAGGTCTTCCGAGACAGGTCAGGCTCATCCGAAAACAACGCAAAACGCACCTTCGGCATCCAAAATCGGTCCCCCGCTGCCAACGCCGCTTCGTAACGCCATTTTTTGCCCGTCGCGTCTTGCACCTCCATGGCAGCAGGGAGCGGTTTTTTCCGAGCAGCGCGGATGCGTTCGATCCCATCCTCCATTGAATTCAATCCAGCCCCCGTCGCTAGAATCATTGCACCGTTCGTACCTCCCCCCGGAACGAGAGTCAGCTGCACCACCTGCGTGCCGCCGCGATCATCCGCCAGCACTTTCACGCAATCGCCGATCACACCCGCCCGAGCACCATCCGCACCAAATCCCGCCACGGGATGCCCAGCTCCATCACGGCTTCGAAACACAACCTTGTCGGTCCCTTCGGTGAACGTAGCAGGAAACCGGGGCCGTAGCCTCAATCCCGCGAGCACCAGCACCGCCCTGATTCGCTTCACATCTGCGCGCCCCGCGACGGGACCGAGAGCCGGTGCCTCCTCTACCAAGCTCGCCGCGTTTGCACCCAGTCTCCGCTTCAGCAGCTCCCTCGCCTCGTCGGCAAACAGCGGCGTGTGCTCACCCGCGAGCGCAAACAGCCCCTCTGGAGCGCAACTCGGTTCATCCCACTGAAACGCATTCAAAAAAGACGCGCTCTCGGACGGCTCAATCAACTCGATCTTCGAGACATGATGATAGGCACGCAGCCGATCCCAAGCCAGCGGCACGCACAAGGACCAGACACGGCTGCAGCCCGGAGTGAAGACCGTGTCCAGCGGCACGCAGGTCTCCAAGCCCGAAGTCGGTGACCCGACAGCGAACAGACAGCCCAAGAGGAAAAGCCTTCGCATCAAACTCACCTTCTATCAAACCCAGCCCGCACCAACAAGCCCAGGTTCCTCCTCCCCCCAGACTTTTGAGAATCGGTCTCTCATTGCCACGGATCCGCAGTGAGCGCATTCTAGGGCCTTCATGTCCAACGCGCCTCATTCCGAATCTCCGCCCTCCACGGCGTGGGTCGAAGCTCTTTCCTCCTTCCTCGCCGATGAGCCTCAGGTGGAGGCCATCCGCGTCAACCCGCATGAGCGCCACGTCTTCATGGCCACGCTCGGAGCGGTGGATGAGGCGGCTTTGCAGGTGCGGTTGGAGGCTCTCTTGAAGACCCTGGATCATACCTGGCTCAGTGGGCCAGCAGACTCCTCCTCTCTCCCCGACCCTGCTGAAACCGGCCCCCTGCAGCTGGAGCAGACCGGCTCCGACTGGCTGCTGCAAAAACCCAGCTGCCCCACCGCTCCGCGCTTTTGGAAGTGGCGGGAGTTTGACTGGCCCAGCGCCGAGCAGCTGGAAGCCGAGAGCCAGGAGGAATGGCAGGCGATGGCCTGGCAGGCCGCCATCTGTGGTCTGGGACTCGTCACCGGTGCCGCGCTGCGCCACACCACCAGCCTGCCCGATGCCGCCTGGATCGCCTGCTACATCGTCGCCCTCATCGCTGGCGGTTGGGATGCTGCAAAGGATGCCTGGAAGGGCCTCTTTGAAAAACGTCTCGACGTGCACTTCCTCATGCTCGCCGTCGCTCTCGGTGCCGTGTCCATCGGTGCCTGGGGTGAGGGAGCGCTGCTGCTGTTTCTTTTTTCCACCTCGGGTGCCCTGGAGCACTACGTGATGCACCGCACCCACCGGGAGATCCACGCCCTCACCAAGGCCGCGCCCAAACTCGCCCACGTCCTTTTGCCCTCCGGCGACACCGAGGATCGCGATGTCATGCGCCTGCGCGTGGGAGATCGCCTCGTGGTGCGGCCCGATGAGCTTTTCCCCGTGGATGCGATGGTGAAAAAAGGCGAAACCGCAGCGGACGAATCCACCCTCACCGGCGAGGCCGTGCCCATCGACAAGGCCGAGGGCGACGAGGTCTTCGGCGGAACGCTCAATCTTTGGGGTAGGGTCGAAGTGGAAGTCTCCCGCCTCGCCATGCAGAGCGCGCTGCAAAAGATCATCACCTTGATTCAGACCGCGCAACACATGAAGGCACCGAGCCAGCGCTTCACCGACAAGTTCGGCACTCGCTACACCGCGCTGGTGTTGGTCTCCGTCGCCGTCATGTTCCTGGTGTGGACGCTACTCCTCAAGGTGCCCGCCTTTGAAGAGGTGGAGTCTGGACGCTCCGCCTTCTATCGCGCCATGACCCTGCTGGTGGTGATGAGCCCCTGCGCCCTCGTCCTCTCCATCCCCTCCGCCATCCTCGCCGCCATCGCCTGGGGCGCACGGCGCGGCATCTTGTTCCGCGGAGGAGCCGCCATCGAAAAACTCGCCGAGGTCGATGTCGTGGCCATGGATAAAACCGGCACCCTCACAGCGGGCGAGCTGCAGGTGGCCGGCATCGAGAGTTATCCGCCTGGGCGTGAAACCGACGTTTTGCAAACCGCCGTCACCCTGGAAGCGCAATCCAATCACCCCATCGCCCGAGCCGTCGTCGCCTACGGCCGCAAGCAGGACGTCGAACCCGGCACGGTGACCGCCTTTCAATCCATCACCGGTCAGGGTCTGCGAGGCGAGACCGAAGTCGGCGTTTGCTACGTCGGCCGCCGTGAGCTGGTGCAGACCACGCAGCAGGCAGGTTGGCTCGAAGGCGTGGCCGATCCACCGCTTGGCGTCTCGGAGGTCTGGGTCGTCCGCCCCGACGCCATCGGCCGCGTGCTGCTCCAAGATGAGATCCGCGAAGGCAGCCGCACCGTGCTCGAGCACCTGCGCCAGGACGGTCTGCGCACCGTCATGCTCACCGGAGATCATCGCTCCGCAGCCACCAAGGTCGGTGAGGAACTCGGCATCGCCGAAGTCCGCGCCGGTCTCAAGCCCGAAGACAAAGTCGCCGCCATCCGCGAACTCACCGCCGCCGGTCACAAAGTCGCCATGGTGGGAGACGGCGTCAACGACGCCCCCAGCCTCGCCGCCGCTCACGTCTCCATGGCCATGGGCGCGCGCGGCAGCGATGCCGCCATGGAGCAGAGCGACGTCGTGCTCATGCAGGATCGCATTGAAAAGCTGCTCTCCGCCCGACTCATCAGCGAGCGCGCCCGCCGCATCATCCGTCAAAACATCGCCATCTCCCTCGGAGCCGTCCTGGTCATGGCCATCGCCTCCCTGTTCGGCATCGTGCCCCTGACCCTGGGTGTGCTCACCCATGAAGGCAGTACCGTCGTCGTCTGCCTCAACAGCCTGCGCCTCCTCTTCGTCAAGGAAGCCGGAACGGCGACGGCGTGACCCGTCGAATCCTCGTCCCCATCCGCAGCGAAGGAAGGGCAGCCCCGCAAGGCTCTCCGGCCTCCGCTCGGGTTCCTCCGTCGCACCACGGGTTCACCCCTGTCGCTCCATTTTTGCATCCACATGCATCGTCGTCCGCCCCTCCGTCCGCCCTGCGATCCCCTCGCAGCGCCTTCAGCGCGGTGGGCTTGGTGTTTTGCGGAGATTGTCCGGCTGCGAGGCGTCCTCCTTTGTGTTCGCAAAAGAAATCGCACACCCCGATTGGCTCACAGAATTTTAGACTCTGCTTTTTAGGGTGGGATAGCGTTGCTACACTTGGGAATATCTCCGCCCACTCGTCAGGCGGTCAGGTCAGCGAGGAACTCGGAGGCTGGCTCCACCCCGCTTACGAGAAGGTGATCCCGGGCTCGGGTGCAGGCCACGTAGAGGAGGTGTCGTTCTGTGTCGTAAACCTCTTGGAGGTCGGCATTGTCGCCAACGGTTTCGATGCGCTCTTGGAGAGGAATGATTTCGTCATCGCAGGCCATGACAGCCACCGCTCGAAACTCCAGGCCCTTGGCAAGGTGCATGGTGCAAAGGGATACGTGACCGACCTCGGTTTCCATGTGCTCATCCAGGATGCGATACGGGAGTTGAGCAGATTCACACGCGGCCTTGGCTCTGTTCCCTTGCTCCGCAGAACGAAAAAAAACGGCCAGCTCGTGCAACTGGCAGCCCGCCTGGACTTGCTGCGTGAGCCAGGAACCCACGGCTTTAGCTTCGGCCGTCTCGCTGTCGAAGATCTCGACTCGGGGTGGCGGACCGTTGAAGACAGAGATTGTGTTCTCCCGCCTCTCGACGTTGCCGTCCACGTCGGCGACTTCAGGGCCAAGCAAACGGTCGGCCTGCATTCGGATTTGGTGGGAGGTGCGGTAGTTTACTTTGAGGGTTCGCGACCGTCCCCGAATATCCACTCCGAGGGACTTCCATGAAAAGGGCTGCTGGAAAATGCGCTGGCCGAGGTCGCCAGCAAAAAACAGTCCGTTGCTGGACTGCGCACCCAGGGCAGCAAAAAAACGGAGATGCGGTATCCCCACGTCCTGCGCCTCATCGACGACTACAAAGTCAAAAGGCTGCTTCTGAGTCTCCGAAAGCTTGGAAGCCAGTTGGGTGAAGAGCGTTGGGAGGGTCAGCAGCTTCTGTTCGGCGAGTTGGGCACGGACTTTCTCGAAGATCGACCAAAGCACGGCCCGTTGAGCTTCAGGAAGGCGGGTCTTGCGTCCCAGTCGGGCCACGTCGCGATACTCTTCCCAACTTGTGATCTGCCAGGCATCCACGATTTCTTCCCATTCGGTGACGATGAAATGCAGGGTAAACTTGTGATCTCCCACCTCATGGGAGGCCGTCTCAAGCAGATCCCGAATAAGCTTGTGGCTCGCCAGCTTGACCGGGCCACAATGGATCTTGAAGAGGCGTTGGCCGATGGCGTTGAAGGAATGGATGTCGATCCGCTCGCCGAGACGAGGCTCGTTCCAGACAAGGTGTCGAAATTTCGTCCGCAGTGCATTGGCCAGGGTGTCGGAAAACGTAGTCAGCAACACCCGCGAGTCGGGGTTCGTTCGGGCCAAATGGACAGCTCGATGCAGGGCCACCACGGTCTTCCCCGTGCCTGCGGAACCTGCCACGCGGGCCGGACCGGAGTAATCGCGGTCCACCAATTGCTTCTGCTCGGGATGCAGGAACACAGACCACTTCTCCCAAGGTGCGGCGAGAGCCCGCTCAAGCTCTTCCACGTTGGTCATCACCCGGAAGCGGCGTTGGGCGTCCGGGTGATCGAAAGGATTGCCGCTAGGCTCGACCGCTGGGGACTTGCTCGGCTTGCCTCCCGTGGCGATCTCCAGCAGGGCTTCAGCGGCTTCGAATGGCAGGTGGTCGGCCAGTATGAGATAGGAGTCCTCTGTGGCTTCCCGCACGTCGCTCAGCCACTCTGGGGGAACGCCATAGCCGAGCAAGTCATCGTCGGACAGATGGCCAAAGAGCGGCTTCTTGCCCGTGGCTTGTCGCTTTGGCTGCTCCTGTACATAGTGCGGCACGACGATCTCGTGCATCGTCTCGCGAATCTCCACGAGTTGGGCGGCACCCGTTTTGGGGTGCGTCTCCAGCTTGCGCCGCTCGGCCCAGTTGTAAGCCTTGTCGTGGTGGTTCACGTAGCACAGCAGCAGGCTGGCGCTGGTCTTGTGGACTATGATGCGAATGTCGGCATTCACCCGCACCGACCAGAAGTTTTTGTCCTTCGCCTTGTCGAGCTTGTGAAAGCTCATCCCGGCGCTGGCCGGGTTCATTTGGAGATCAAAAGCCGTTGTCTTGGTGGCCTTTTGCTCGTCGCCAGTGAGGCGTGAGAGACTGTCGGTGAAGGTGTCGGCGATGCGGAAGTCCATCGGAGTCAGGTTTCCAAATCATCCAGCAATCGTGACGCGAACTTCGGAAGGAACTTTCCGAGATCGATCAGATGGTCTTCCACAGTCATCCCACGTTTTTGTGAGATGGCTCCGAGTTGGTGCATGACATGAAGAGGCTCAAGTTCAAAGAGCATGAGCAGATAGTCCTGCGGATGGGTGGCGGCGATTTGCCACGGGGAGAGGGCGTCGTTTTGGAAGTCCTTCAAATTGAAAGTCAAAATCACTTCTGCTTTGCTATGGATCGCGCAGGCCAGCACATGACGGTCCTTGATGTCATTGGTGCATTCGTCAATCAGGTGATCGAAACCGCTAACCAGCGACTCCGGAAATTCGGCTTTTAGCTGAGTTTGGAAACTGTCGGCGAGACGTTCTTCCCATCGAAATTTGCCGGTCTGGGTGCGGCGGGTTTCGGCGAGTATCTCCTCGCTCCACAGCGGCAGGTATAGACGGGGTTTCTCTGCCAGCAGCAGGAGCAGATTGGCCACACCGTAATTGGCGAGGACGCAGGCATCCAGCACCACCTTGAAATCAGCCCTCATGAATCCTGCGCCGATTCCGGGTCAGGAAAATACAGGTCCGCCTTGATGACTTGATCCGTCAAACGGTCCATAGACTCCCGGCGCTTCCGGTCCCGCTTCTTTTCATAGTCCAGGAGGTCCTTGAAGGTCACCCGACGGTGGGTGCCGACACGGTGGAAGGGAAGTTCTCCTTGTTCGAGCAAGTTAACGAAAAACTGCCGGGACATTCCGAGGTAGTTTGCGGCCGCCTGAGTGGTGAACGCTTCATCCTCGGGCATCATCACGATGGCTTTACGTTCGGACATCAAACGAACAATTCGGGCGAAGTGAGAGAACAGCGCCTCTGGGATGTGGGTCCGATTGCCGTGCTCGTCGATCAAGGCAACGTGATCCGGCACTGCAAAAACCTTGGCCAACTCAGCAAGTTGGGCTTCAGGAATGAGCGAGGGATCGAGGCGGTTGGTTCGAGTGGTGAGCATGTTGGGTGGTCTCGTCTTTTTGCGGCTTGGGACTTAACGCAGATTTCAAGTCTGGGAGGGAAGCTGGCCGCGCGCGGCCAGCTTCCCTCCCAGACTGAGCCTTTTCAAGCAAATATTCGCTATAAGCGCTACATTCGACGCAAACAAAA
>JAGRPD010000580.1 GCA_020439875.1 Verrucomicrobiales bacterium | reverse complement strand
TTGCAACCGCCCGGCACTCCCCCCCAGCGGTTACAAACCGCTGCCAAGCTCTGTGCGGTTGCAAACCGCGGCTACTTTGCCTCCCCCGCCTGCCGCGCGTCGCGGTTCATTTCCTCCTGAAACATCACCGCCATGCCGCGCAGTTTGCGGATCTCCTCGCCGCGCACCGGCTTCGTTTCACCGGGATCTTTGGCGAGGTTGTAGAGCGTGAGGTTGGGGGTGAGGATGAGTTTGAAATCGCCGGAGCGCACAGCGGCGAGCTGGCCCTCGCTGCCGTGGTAAAAAAAGGCGTTGGTGTATTCGTCGCGCGTGAACAGCGGCTGCCACTCGCCGGGTTGCTCCCAGCGGCGACGCAAGGGCACGTCCGCGTTGAGCGAGAGCTTGGCCTCCGCCGCGGGCACGTCGTCCGTCTTGCCCAAAAGCAGCGGGCTGATGTCGCGCCCGTCGATGACGCGATCCTCCGGCACTCGAATCCCAGCCAAACTCGCCAGACTCGGATACCAATCCATGGCGCTGACAACGGCGGCGCTCTCGCATCCCGCGCGAATTCCCACACCCGGCCCCCAAGCAATCGCCGGCACGCGGATGCCGCATTCCCAGGTCGTGAGCTTGCTGCCCTTCATCGGCTGCTGCGGATTGCGGCCCGGTCCACGGCCGTTGTCGCTGACGTAGAGCACGATGGTTTTCTCCGCGATGCCCAGCTCCTTCAGCGTGTCCATCAAGCGGCCCACATGAAAGTCCATCTCCTGAATCGCATCGCCATACTCTCCCCAGTTTGAGGTGCCCTTGAACTCCTCGCCCACGCCGAGCGGATTGTGCAGCATGGTGTGCGGCAGATAGAGGAAAAACGGTTCGTCTTTTTTCTCCGTCATGAAACGAATCGCCTCATCGGTGTAAAGCCGCGTCAGCTCCGCCGGATCGGCCGGACGCTTCACCACCTCGCCATCGCCGCGCACCAGCGGCACGCCCTGGTCGCCAAAGTAGATCGTTTCCACATCGTCCAGATTGTGCAGCAGGCCGAAGTAGGAATCGAAGCCCTGCTGCAACGGCAGGAAGGCGGGGTCTTGATCGCCCAGGTGCCACTTGCCGATGCAGCCGGTCGCGTACCCGGCCGACTTGAACAGCTCCGCCATCGTCAATTCATCTTCCGCCAGCCCGCGCTTCAGATCCGCGCGCTGCACCCACACCTCCATGCCCACGCGACGCGGATAACACCCCGTCAGCAGGCCCGCGCGCGATGGACTGCAGATCGGCGCCGCCGCGTAGTAATCGGTGAAGCGAATCCCTTCCTTTGCCAGAGCATTGATGCGCGGCGTCTTCACCTCCGTCGCACCGTAACAGCCCAGGTCGTAGTAGCCCTGGTCATCAACAAAGATGAAGAGCACGTTGGGCTTGTCCGCCGAAACCTCGGCGAAGGAGGGTTTCTCCGCCCCCATCAAAGTGAGGGCTGAAAACGAGGCAAGACCGATCCAATGGCGCAGGTGCATCGTTGGGTAACGCGCCCGGCGCGGGAATCTGGTCCGAGTTTTGCCCGTGAATTGCCTGCTTGATCCGCCGTTCAGACTGCGTTCGATAGCTCAACCGTTCCGCATCGCCGATACGCGGATCGTCTCAACCCATCCACCATCCCCATCGTATCCTCTTCCCCATGAAATCCCTCGCCTCCACCCTCCTCGCCGCCGCAGCCCTGCTCATCGCCCAGGCTCCCGCCTCTCTCCACGCCCACTGCCAGGTGCCCTGCGGCATCTACGGCGATGAACTCCGCTTCCAGGCCATGCTGGAGGACCAGTCCACCATCGCCAAAGCCGGAGCCGAGGTGGCCAAACTCGTCGCCGGGGAATCCTCCGCCCTTTCCGCCAATCAAATCGCCCGCTGGGTGGTGACGAAGGAAGAGCACGCCCAAAAAATTCAGGACACCATCGCCGCCTACTTCATGGCCCAGCGCATCAAGGCCGATGATCCACAGTACACCGCGAAACTCACCGCCGCCCACAAGGTCATGACCGCCGCGATGAAAGCCAAGCAGGATCCCTCCGGCGAAGTGGCCGAGGCACTCAAGACCGCCATCCTCGATTTCTACCGCGCCTACGAAGGCAAGGAGCCGAGCTTCGAGTAAGCGCCGCGCTTTTCCCCGAGAACCCGGTTCGTCACGGCGGACCGGGTTTTCTTTTGGTGATCGGAGGGGTTCAGCGTATGGAGGGCGACTTGCCCTCAACGAATCTTGGAGGCGACTTGTCCAATGTCTCCCCCCCCCCGCAGACCCGCGCTGAGGGCGAGTCGCCCTCAGTACCTTCCTTCCGCTCCCGAGTCCGCACCTTCCGTTCACAAAGCCACCTCGCAATGCCCGTCCTGCCCGACTCCCCTTTGTGCTTCACGCCCCACTACCACACGCGGGTGTGGGGTGGCCGGAAATTGGAAACGCAGCTCGGGCGCAGCCTGCCGGACGCCCAACCCTACGGCGAGTCCTGGGAACTCTCCGACCGCGACGACTGCCAGAGCGTGGTGAGCAGCGGGCCACTCGCCGGAACGACGCTCCACGAGCTTTGGCAAAACCATCGCCGCGAGATCTTTGGCGAGGATTTTGCGGCGCATCCCTCGCCGCGCTTTCCGTTGCTGGTCAAAGTGCTCGACTGCGCCGACGTACTCTCCCTCCAGGTGCACCCGCCCGCCCATCTGGCCGCAGAACTCGGCGGCGAGCCCAAGTCCGAGATGTGGCACATCGTCGCCGCGGAACCCGGCGCGAAACTTTACGCAGGGCTCAAGCAAGGCGTGACACGGGCCGCTTTTGAAACCGCGCTCGCGAGTGGCCGCGTCGCCGATTGCGTGCACGGCATCGAGCCCCGCGCGGGCGACAGCCTAATGGTGCACAGCGGCCGCCTGCATGCGCTCGGCGCGGGATTGCTGCTGTTCGAGATTCAGCAAAACAGCGACACCACCTACCGCGTGTTTGATTGGAACCGCCTCGGGCTCGACGGCCAGCCGCGCGCGCTGCATGTGGCGGAGTCGCTGCGCTGCATTGATTTCGGCGACTTCGAGCCCCGGCTCCGCACGGCTGCGGAGGGCAATCCGCTGGCCGCCTGCGAGCACTTCCGGGTGAACCGCCGCGAGTCCGCATCCCAGGACGCGACCCCTGGCCCGCGCCTCATCATGGCCCTCGATCCCCTGACCTGGGCGGGAACAAAGATCGAACCCGGCCGCGTCGCCCTCTGGCCCGCCGCCGCCTCGCCCGCCCCAGCGATTCACGGTGGCACCTGGCTGGAGATCCAGATGGGCTGAGTGGGATTTCAGTTCCTTCAAAAATCCGCAATCGGTGTTCAGCAATCGACCTTCCATCGGCTGAGCAATTCAAATCCCGATGGTCGAACATGGATGGTTGATTGGTGAAGTTCATTCCGCTCCGACGCGAAACGTAGCTCGATCTCTCCCG
>JAGRPD010000579.1 GCA_020439875.1 Verrucomicrobiales bacterium | reverse complement strand
ATCAGCCGCTACAGCCCGCGGTCGCGGACCAAGCGGCTGCCGGTGGAAAAGATCGCGCAGAGCAGTGCCAACCAGCGCGCGGGTCGCGCCGGACGGGTGCGGGAGGGGATCTGCGTGCGGCTGTATGAGGCGGAGGATTTTGCCGCGAGGCCCGCCTTTGCCACGCCGGAAATTCAGCGGGCGAACCTGGCGGAGGTGATCCTGCGGATGCGGGCGTTTCGGCTGGGGGACATGGAGCGTTTTCCGTTTCTCCAGGCACCGCAACCGGCGGCGGTGCGGGCCGGTTACCTGCTGCTGCATGAGCTGGGCGCGCTGGACGACACGCACGAGCTGACGCCGGAGGGCCGACGGCTGGCGGATCTGCCGCTGGATCCCTCCATCGGCAAGATGCTGCTGCAGGCGGTGGCGGAGGATTGCCTGGCGGAGATGACGGTGCTGGCGGCTGGTTTGACCATTCCCGATCCGCGCGAGCGGCCGGAGGAAAAACGCGAGGAGGCGAATGCGGCGCACAAGGCCTTTGCCGCGCCGGAGTCGGACGTGCTGACGCTGCTGCGCATCTGGCAGGCGGTGCCGGATGCGAAAAGGGGATCGAAAAACGAGCTGCGGCGCTTTTGCCGGAAGCATTTTTTGTCGTTCGTGCGCATGCAGGAGTGGCGGGATCTCTGGCAGCAGTTGGCGGCGATGAAGCTGGAGGGGAAACCCGCGCCGCAGGCTGCGAGTCGCAGTTTGGACGACCGCATTCACCGCTGTGTGGTGGCGGCGCACCTGGGGCAGGTGGCGCGGCGTGAGGAGCGCAATGTCTATAAGGCGGTGGGCAATCGGGAGGTGATGATTTTTCCAGGCTCGGTGCTGCATGAACGGCGCGCCAAATTTGATCGCAAGGGGGAGGAGAAGACGAAACAGCCGCCGTGGATCGTGGCGGGAGAAATCGTGCAGACCTCGCAGTTGTTCGCGCGCACGGTGGCGCGGATCGAGCCGGAGTGGGCGGCGGAACTCGGCGCGCACCTGTGTGAGCATCGCCACAGCGAGCCGCACTGGAGTGCGAAGGCGGGCCGGGTGCTGGTGACGCGGCGCACGCTGCTGCAAGGCCTGGAACTGACGCGGGACAAGATCGACTTTGGCAAAATCGACGCCGTGGCGGCGGTGCAGCTCTTTGTGCGCGGCGCGCTGCTGGATGCGGAGACGGCCATTTCGAAACCCTTCGTGGCCCGCAATCTGGCCCTCAAGGACAAGGTGGAAACCGCGATGATGCGAGTGCGGGCGGCGCGCGGATTTTTGGCGGAGGAGGCGCTGTTTGATTTCTATGTGGAGCGGTTGGCGGGCGTCTCCTCGGTGCATGATTTGAACGCGCTGCTGCGGGAAAAGGGCGAGACCTTTCTCGTCGCGCGGGAGGAGGATCTGGCGGGCGGTGGCGACTGGCGGGAGCACTTTGAGCAGTTCCCCGACCAAGTCAGCATCGGCACCACGGTGCTGCCGGTGGCCTATGCGTTTCGCCCCGGTGAAGACGATGATGGCTGGACGGTGCGCATCCCGGTGGCGGCGGCGGAGCATCTCACCAGCGGTCGCTTGATGTGGATGGTGCCGGGCATGCGCGAGGAATTGTGCCGCACCCTGCTGCGCGCACTGCCGCGGGCGATGCGGCGGCAATTGATGCCGATTGATCCGAAGGCGGTGGAGCTGAGCCGTGGCTTCGATCCGGCGGGCGGCGATTTTTTGCCAGCCCTGGCCGCTGAGGTGAAGCGTCGCTACGGCGTGGCGGCGAGCGCCTCCGACTGGCCTGCGGACGCCCTGCCGCGACACCTCACGCCACGCATGGAGGTGGCGGATGAAAAAGGCGCGGTGCTGCTGGTGAGTCGCGATCTGGCGGAGGTGCGCAAGCTGGGGAAAAAGACCGAGACACGATCCGAGGCCTGGGACCAGGCGGTGAAACGCTGGGAACGCTACGCCGTGCGCGGCTGGAGTTTCGGTGATCTTCCGGATGCGGTGGAGATCGAGCAACGCGCGGGCGTGAGCGTTCACGGCTGGCTGGGTTTGGCGGTTCGGGATGGCGAGGTGGATGTGCGGTTGTTTCGCCGCGCGATGGATGCCGACGCTGGCTCGCTCCAGGCCGTGCGGCTGCTGGCGGAGGCGGCGCTGGCCAAAGACATCGCCTGGCTGAAGAAAGAGCTGCGGCAGATTGGAACGAGTGCGGTGAAGAAGCCCCAGGCGGCTGGCAGCTTTGCGGACGCCTTTTCCAATCTGAAATCCGCAACCGTGAGCGCCCCTCAGGCCTCCGAGTCCGATCAAGCCTGCGAGCATGTGCTGGCGCATCTGCTGCGGCTGGAACCGCTGCGGCCGCTGACGGAGGCTCGCTTTCAGGAGATGTGCGGCACGGCGCGCCAAAAGATGCCCGCTGTGGTGCATCGCACCGGGGAGTTGTTGCGGCAGATTCGCGCGGCGGCGGCGGAGATTCGCAACAGTGGATTGGGGTATCCCGGCATGGAGGCGGATCTAACTCGGCTGCTGCCACCGGATTTGCTTCTTCAAACGCCGCACGCGCGGCTGCATCATGTGCTGCGTTATTTGAAAGCGGTTCGTATTCGCGCTGATCGTGCCCGCAACGCCCCGGCCAAAGACACGGAAAAGGCGGCGCGCATCGCGGAATTCGACGACTGGGAAAACGAAGTGTCAGAAGCCAATCGCGAGGCGTTTCGCTGGATGTTGGAAGAATTCCGTGTCTCCGTTTTCGCCCAGGAACTCGGCACCGCAGAGCCCGTCAGCGTGAAGCGCCTGGAGGCCCTGCTGGGCTGAGTGTGGCCTGACTCTCCCGAGTCAAGCTGGGGTGCGTGGCGAGCTGGGAGGGGAGGCTGTAGGGGC
>JAGRPD010000060.1 GCA_020439875.1 Verrucomicrobiales bacterium | reverse complement strand
ACCTGCCCGCCTCCAAAAAAATTCAAATCGGTTTTCGAGCGGGGCGCTCGCAGCATCGACCACATCGGCAATCCGGAGTGACGGCACTCTTGCCAGCGGAAGGAGGGTATTGCGCTACAGCAGTTGGCTGAGCAGCGTGCGAGCAGGGACCACGGTGGGACGTGAAGAGAGAAAGGGATCGGCGGCGACGTGGTCCAAATCGTGCACGATCTGAAAGGCGTGGGGTGCACGAGTTGCCGATTGAAAATGGGCAAGTGAGGGAGAGAGTCGGGTGTTGCGAGTCTTTGCCTCAATCAAGATCCACGGTTTGCGGTCGCGAACGATGAGAAAGTCCACTTCACGCTTCATTTTGTCCCGCAGGTAGCGGAGTTCGAAAGAGCCGAGGCCAAGGTCGGTCCAGCCTTCGACGGCTTTCAGGAGATGGCAGGCGGTGAAGGTCTCGGCACGCTGGCCTTCATCGTCAATGCCACTCCAGTCACGGAGGAACCATTTGGGCTCCTTGCGCAGAGCCTTGGTCACGTTCTGAAACCACGGACGGATTAGGAACCCGTAGTGAAGTCGGTTGAGCAGGTCGATCCAGCGCTTGCAGGTATCGACAGAGATCTGAACCTCTTGAGCCAGATTCGAGTAAATGAGTTGCTGGCCGCTTCGTTCGGCGAGGATCAGAGCCAGTGTTTCGAGCGAGCCCAAATCCTGAACCTGAGTCAAATCCCGCACGTCTTCTCGGAGTAACAGATCTCGCCTGAGGGACCGCCAGCGGTGGGTGAAGCGGCTGTCGCGTCGGAGGTAGGGCTCGGGGAATCCGCCATGCTCCCAGAGGCATTTCCAATCTGAGTCGGAGAGTTCTCGGGGTGGCCGCAGAGGAGTCTCGGGGATCGATGTGTTCAGGATCTCTGCAACTGAAAGAGGGTGCATCCGGTACAAAAAATAACGCCCCATCAGGCTGTCGCCGCCCCTTCGGAAAACGTCGAGTCGCGAGCTACCGGTAACGATCATCCTCATCTGTTTTCCATTGGTGTCGAAGATGCCTTTGAGGAAGCTCTTCCACTTCAAAAACTTGTGAAGTTCATCGAATGTAACGATGGGCGGGTGCTCCTGAAGACGATCCAATTCCAGGCGATCAGCGAGGGCAGTCGGACCTTTCAGCAGAAGTCGGCGGTCATCGGAGTTGTCCCAGTTGAGATAGTGATCGGACAATTCACGGCAGATGGTGGTCTTCCCGACTTGGCGTGGTCCGCTCACAAAGGCCATTTGCCGCTCCTGGGTGAGATGCTGACGGAGAATGGCATGGTAGAGACGTGGAGTCGAATCAGGCACAGGTCTATTTTCGCCTCGTTCGTAAAATAATCCAGACCATTTTACGACATCAGAGAAAATGGTCAGATGGTGGGGCGGCTGGACACGGATCCCAAGCGAGGTCTCGACTCCGTGCTTTAGGCATCAGTGCTTCTTCAAGGTAAGCGATCAACCTGGAGCGGAGGCAGGATTGTCACCGCTCCACTTGGGTGAGACGGTGCGGCGCTCGACTTAGCGGGCCGAGTGGACTCGCTCGGTCCAGATTTTGACTTCGTCCGTGGCGGTGTCGCGGTCCACATCGTGAAACAGGAGGTGGTGGGAGTCGGGGAACATGCGGAGCCTTTTCGGCTGGGCGGCGACTTCGGTAAAAAAGGCGCGGATCTGTGCCTCACTGGCGATGACATCGTGCGGACTGCCCAGAACCAAGGTCGATGGGCTGAGCTGGCGGGCCGCGCGGGCGGAGTGGCGCATGAGGCTGTCTAGCTCCCGCAGCAGGCGCAGGCTAAAGGCATCGACATGGTGTGGGGTCTGCGCCATTTGCCCGCCGTGAGTGGTGGTGCTGGTGACTTGGATGTCCTGCATGTCCACGCCGCTGAGCTGCTCCAGGCTGAGTCGATGGTGCGGCACCACGCGGGAGAGCAGTCGCAGCAGCAGTCGCTTGGTGGCGGGAACTTCCATCTTCAGGCCGACGGCGGGCGAGGTCAAAATGACCCCGCTCGGCAGGGTGCCACCGCTCTTTTCCTCGGTGACGACGGTATGCAGCACGATGAGGCTGCCGAGACTCTCCCCGAGCCAGAACACGGGCACCTCGGGAAAACGCTGCCGAAGAGCCCGATCAAACGCCACCAAATCCCGTTGCCAGAGGCGAGCGGAACGGATGTCTCCCCGCGCGGCTCGGTCGGGATCGTTTCCCTGGCCGCGCAGATCGTAGGAAAAGCAAGCGATGCCACTGCCGGCCAGCCTTTCACCCAGGTACCAAAAGTCGGATTTGGCCCCGGAGAGACCGTGGACCGCGAGCACGATGGCTTGGGGCGGCTGCTTCAACTCCTGCGGCCACTGCTGCCAGGGCATCGTCTTGCCATCGAAGCTCGACCACATTTCCGCCCCCAGGCTTGGCTCCCGCACCACCCGCCGCGCGGTGCTGCAGCTCGTCAGCCAGACCACCAGCAGTGCCAGCAGTCCCCAGCTCAGCCAGCTCGTCTCTCCGGTCATGCGGATTCCTCCTCATCTTGGCGCTGCATGGCGGCCTCAATGAACCGCGCCTGCGCCGCCACGCGATGGTCCAAAGAAAACTCTGAGGGTGTCTCGAAGGTCAGCGAGACTTCGCAGCCGAGCTGATGCAAAACGATGGCCTCCGGCAGTCCGGGCAGATGCGTCGGCACGCGATGGCGCTGGATCACGCCTTTCTGCGCCCGCATGCCATCGATCTCGCGGCGTGGGTCCACGGGCAGGTCCTGCGTGGCTGCTTGGGCTAGCAAGGCCGCGCCCCAATGGGCATCTGCTCGGCGTTGCAGTTCATAGACGTAGCAACCTTGCGCATCGTAGTCCTCGTGCAGACAGATCGCCAAGGAGAGGCGTCGATCTGCCAGCACGCGCCGCCAGCGGCTGCACACTGGATGCCGGGCTTGATGAAAGCAACGATTGAGATCCTGACCTCGCACGTCCAGCCGGTTGTTGGCACGCAGTCCCTCGGGATTGAGGCAGGGAAAAAGAATGATCGGCTGGTGGCGCAACCGCTCGACGTGCTGCTCGGCCCAGCCCAGCAGACCCCAGGCCGCAGCGGGTTCGTCGCCATGCACGCCAGCCGAGAGGTAGCGGACTGCGACACCGGGATTCACGGCGGAAGACTCGAGCCAGATGATGGGTTGCGCATTGCTGCCCTTGCTTTTCGGAAGCTCGGAGAGTCGCATCCCTGCCGCCCGTGCCACCCGCCGCCAGGCCTGCAGGAGGCGGCGGTCATCGTGACAAAAATGGCGTGGCAAAAGCTCCATCGCTCCCCATCCTCACCCATCGTTCCGTCCCGCTCAACTGTTCCTTGCACCGCGCCTGGACCGCATCAAGGTCGGTTCATGTTTGCCCACCTTTTCCGCCCAGCCCTGTTGTCTCTCGCCTGCCTCAGTGTCCTTCCTTTCACCGGCTGCCAGACCGCTTATTACGCCGCGATGGAGCAGATCGGTCTGGAAAAGCGAGACCTGCTGAAGCACGCGGTCAAATCGGCCCGGCGCGAGCAAGAAGATACGGTGGAGACTTTTCAGGACGCTCTCACTCAGTTGAAAGCCATGACGGGTTACGACGGCGGCGAGCTGGAGCGCGGCTACAATCGCTTCAAAGCTGAGTACGATGATTGCGAAAGCCAAGCGCGGCAGGTGCGCAGTCGGATCGCTGAGGTGGATCGAGTGGCGCGAGATTTGTTTCGTGAGTGGGAGGGAGAGATCGCCGAGTACACGGATCCTGGCCTGGCGGCGAGTTCCCGCAGTCAGTTGGCGCAGACCCGTTCCCGCTTCAGCCAGCTCTCTGCATCGTTGCATGCGGCGGAGGCGACGATCGAACCCGTGCTGTCACGCTTTCGGGATCAGGTGCTGTATTTGAAGCATAACCTCAACGCCGCCGCCATCGGCTCCCTGCGCGGACAGGCCTCCAGCATCCAGAGTGATCTGTCTCGCCTCATTCACCGCATGGAGTCGGCCATTCAGGAGTCGGATCGCATCGTGAAGACGTTGTAAAGGAGGGCGTTGGGTCCGCCATCAGCGCGCGCTGATGGCGGGGGCATCGAACCCGCAGTGCAGGAGGAGCCTTTGGGGGGAGAATGGAAGGGATGGAACAGCGCGGTGCATTCGCCATCGCAAAGGCATGTGGCCTCAATGCGGCCACTTACAGAGAGCCGTGGCGGGGGCGGGGTGACTTTCGATGCGGCCGACCGGGCGACGTTCACTCGGCCTGCCCTGGACTCACGCTGAGTTTGACGCCGATGGAGCGGTAGCCTTCCTCGATCTGTTTGGCCAGGGTGGCGTAGTCGCGTCCCTGCAGGAGCACCGGCAGGTTTTTGAAGGGAGCGGTGTCGGACTTCATGTCCGGCACCTTGAGGCTGGTGGGGTAGGTGAAGCGGCCTCCGGGCATGCGTTTGACTCGGGGGTCATTGAAAAAGGCTCTCCGCTCCAGCACCTGGTCATGCACGGCGTCCATGAATTGGCGGAAGGCGAGGCCGCTGCCGTCTCCGTCGAGGTGATTGAAAAAGTACACCAGCAACACGGAGTGAAAGTAGAGCTTGAGTTGCATCGAACTCTCCCCGGAAAGCGCGGTCCACTGGTCTCGATTCATGGTCATGTGCATCGCCAGATCGGGGATGTCTGGCGACACCCGATACTTGGCCATGGCGTCGATGTGCTCTTTGATGGCGTTTTTGTGACCTTCCACGCGGAAGGTGCCAGCGTTGTAGGGCAGAGATTCGGTGTATTCGGCGCTGCCCTCGATGATCCACTTGGGCAAGAAGGGCAGGTAGTCGTGCATCATCTGGTGGGTGAGTTCATGCACCAGGGTGTCGTTGCGGTAGTTGTCGTTTTTGAACCAGGTCTTGCCACGCATCTCGAGACCGAGGCTGGGAAAGGGGATTTTGAAAATGCGATCGCCACTGTCATAGACGCCCCCGGAGTTGGTCGGGCCGCCATTGCGAATGTAGTCGTCCCGGGTCTCATAAAGCGCGGCCTGGAAGCGGCCGAGATCGGAGTCGGGCTCGCAGACGATGCCCCACGGCAGAGCTTGGACCAGGGCGCGGGTGGCTTCGAAGGTGCGGGCCACCTCTTTCATCACACTGCCTGCCAGTTTGTCTTGGGAGGTGAAGGTGAAGGCGTCCGATTGATAGACGTAGTGGCGTTCTTCGGCGCTCTCGGAGACCAGAGAAATCTCGATCTTGCGGGTATCGACCTCGGCCTTGCTGGGCCACGTGGAGTTGACGGCAGGTTTGCGATCTGGATGGGGGGCGACGGGGGCGATCGGGGAGCCTGCTGCCGGGGCAGGCGCGGGAGCGGCGGCGGCTTGCTGCTTGACGTAAGCCTGATCCGCTGCGCTGAGGCGGGCGAGGTCAAAGGGGACTTCTGAGCCGTTGGTCAGGCGCAGCAGGACGGTCCCATCGCGGAGACCGCCAAAGGCTGCTTCGACCGTCCGGCCTTGATCGTCGGTCCAGGTGCGCAGGTCTGCTGCCTGCGTGCTGAGCAGCATGCAGCTGAGAGAGATCGGGAGCAGCCTTCGGATGAAGATGGAGGAATTCACAGGGCGTGGCCTAACATGGAGAGGAACTCGCAGCAAGGATTTATCGGGTCTGATCTCTCGGGCGGGAGCCCTCGGTCAGGGAGTTGGTGTTAGGCTTGCGCGGCGGGCGGTGCGGTGCATGGTGGCGGGCGTCGGCGGCCTCCCCGGCTGCCGCTTCGTCTGAACCTTCATCTGTCAACGCGCCTTCGTCATGTCTCACGTTTCTCGCATTCTCCTTCTCCGCCTTTCCCTGCTGACGCTGCCTTGGCTAGCGGCATCCTGCGCGCTGCCTCAGGCAGGATCGGCGGCGGGTCAGACGCAGTATTTGGAGGCCTTCAACCCCAACTCTCTGCCTCCCTCCGGCGTCTATGATGCGGACTCGGTCTCCTACTGGGATGGTGCAGGCATGTCGGGTACGCCGAGTGTGGTCATTGATCTGAGCGATCAAAAGGCCTACTTTTACAAAAGCGGTCAGCTGGCTGGCGTGTCCGCCCTTTCCACTGGCGATGCGAAGCACCCGACGCCGACAGGCGAGTACAAAATCACGCAGAAAAACAAGTACCATCGCTCCAATCTCTACGGAGACTACGTGGACGGCGCGGGCAACATCGTGGTGGCCAACATCGATGTGACCAAGGATCCGCGTCCGCCGGGCACGACGTTCATGGGGTCGAAAATGACCAACTTCATGCGTTTTGCCGGTGGCGTCGGCATGCATGAGGGCTTTCTGCCCGGATATCCGGCTTCCCATGGCTGCGTGCGGATGCCAGGAGAAATGGCGCGGATCTTTTTTGAAAACACGGCGGTCGGTACCCCGGTGCGGGTGCAGCCTTGATCGCATCCAAACGACGCGCGCATGAACTGGGGAGCCGATCTGGAGGTGCAGCCGGAAGAGGCGGCGCTGCGGCTGACGCAACAGCCGCGGCCGCGTCTGATCGACTGCCGCGAGCTGGATGAGTGGCACCTATGTCGGATCGAAGGTGCGGAGCTGGTGCCGCTGTCGATCTTTGCCGAGCAGGCCCCGAGGCGGTTGTTGGAGACGGAGGGGGACATCCTGGTCTATTGCCATCACGGCATGCGCTCGCTGCATGCGGTGCAGTGGCTGCGGCGTCAGGGTTACGCCGGGGCTCGCAGCCTTGCGGGTGGCATCGAGGCGTGGTCACTGCGGGTGGATGCGACGGTGCCGCGCTACTGAGCCCGCGGGTTTGGAGAGGCATCGCGGTTGACCACGGGGGCGGGATTGTGCTCTGCTGCGCGTCATGGATTGGCAACGCCTCGGCGCTCAAAGTCGCAACCCCTTTGCCCTGATCAAAGGAGTCGTCGTCATTCTCACGGCGGGGTTGCTGCTGGCGTGGGTCATCCTGCAGGTTCGCGGGCCGGTGGGCAAAGACTCGGTCAGCGAGGTGGAATGGCTGATGCAGGTGATGCAAGATCCTGGGGAGGTGCTCCGCGCGGAGTATTCTCAGCTGGCGGGAGCGCACCACGAAGCCCCGCGCGAGCTGGCGCGCTGGTTGCGGCGAGCGGCGGCCGCGCTGCCGTCGGAGGCGCTGAAGGAGGAGCGCTGGGGGGCGTACGAGCTGGAGCCGCTGCTGCAGGTCCATGCGCCGACTTCGGAGCTGCGGGCGTTGTTTGCCGCTTACCTGGTGGCGACGCGGGAACCCGATGCGGAGTCCGTGAAGCAGGCGCTTTTTATCTTGGAAAAAACCGCTGCGGAGGAGCCGCCACCGCCTCTGGCCAATCAACTGCTGGCCCAAGACTGCCTGCGGCGGAAGGAAGTGCCGACGGGGGTGGAAGCGCTGGTGCGGGAGGGGCGCTTTTTTGAGGAGGCAGGATCGGCCCGGGGAGAAAGTCTCTACTGGGCGGTGCAGGCGCAGATGACGGATCGCCTGCGGCAGCTGCTGGCCCTGCCGGGCTGGGCGGAGGAGGCGGAACCCGCCGTGCTGTTTCAGGCGGGGCGTCTGACGGGAGATCGCTGGTTGGAGTGGCGCAGTCTGTTTGTGCTGCGCCTGCGGCATTTGCAGCCACTGGCGCTGATCTTGACCTTTGCGGCGGTGGGGCTGTGGTACGTGGTCTTGGTGCGGCATCAACCGGCGTCGCGCTGGCGCTGGGCTTGGCCTCTGCCCGCGCTGATGGCGGGGGTCGTCAGCATCTGGCCGACGCTGAGTCTGGCGGGTTTCCAAGAGCAGGTGCTGGGTCTCTCTCCGGACGCGCCGTTTCCGCACAATCTGTGGTTTTATTTCGGTGGCATCGGCCTGCGGGAGGAGCTGTGCAAACTGGCGCTGTTTGTGCCCTTTCTGCCCTGGCTGCTGATGAAGCGACAGCCGGGCCTGGCGCTCATCACCGGGGCTTTTGTCGGCTTGGGTTTCGCGCTGGAGGAAAATCTCGACTACTACCAAGCGAACGGTGGCGAGGCGGTGTGGACGCGATTCATCACGGCCAATTTCATGCACGCGGGCCTCACCGGGTTGGCGGGAAATGCCTTGTACGAGGTGGTTCGCAGCCGCTTTCATGACGTGGCCCGCTTTGTGACGCAGCTGCTCATGGTGATCGGTCTGCATGGGTTGTACGACTTTTTGATCCTCGATGACACGATGAATTGGCTCGGGGCGGACCTCGGTTCGTTGATTGTTCTGGTCATCCTCGCGCGTCAGTTTTTTCACGAGCTGCGGCAGGCCACGCGGCCCGATCCGCGGCGCATCCCGCCGCCGGCGATCTTTGCCATCGGTTCCGCGCTGCTGGTGGCGCTGGTGCTGGTGTTGACGGCTTGGAGCGGGGGCAGCTGGTCGGAGGTGATGGCCAGCGCGCGGAGTTGCGTGGCGCTGGTGCCCATCGGGTTGCTCTACTGGAGAGAGCTGACCGCGTAGGTCGTCGGGTGGAATTCCCGTTGCAACCCGAGCCTTGCCTCATGCGTTGACAGCGGATGCTTCGTCACGTCTTCACCTGCCTCTCGCTCCTCTTCCTGGCCGCTGCCAGCCACGGTGAGCAACGTCCCAACATCGTCTTTGCCTTTGCCGATGACTGGGGCCGCTACGCCAGCGCCTACGCCGCCACCGACGGGCCCGCCACCGCCAACAGCGTGATCCGTACGCCGCACATCGATCGGGTGGCAGCTCGCGGCGTGTTGTTTCGCAACGCCCACGTCACCGCACCCTCCTGCACGCCCTGCCGCAGTTCCCTGCTCAGCGGCCAGTATTTTTTCCGCACCGGACGCGGGGCCATCCTCTCAGGCGCTGTGTGGGATGCCTCCATCCCCAGCTACCCCCTGCTGCTGCGAGACGCCGGTTATCACATTGGCGAGACGTACAAAGTTTGGTCACCGGGTATTCCGGTCGATGCACCCTACGGCGCGGGTCAATACGGCTACGAGAAAGCGGGAGGCGAGTACAACGCCTTCTCTCAAAACGCCACCCGTCTCATTGCGGAAGGCAAGACCCGTGACGAAGCCAAGGCCTACCTGCTGAATCAAGTCCGGGGTAATTTTGGTGCTTTTCTCGATGATCGAAAAGGTGACCAACCCTTCTGCTACTGGTTCGGCCCCACCAACGTACACCGCAAGTGGACTCGCGGCTCCGGCAAAGCGTTGTGGGACCTCAACCCCGAGGATCTCAAAGGCAAAATGCCCCCCTTCCTGCCGGACGTGCCCGAGGTGCGGGAGGACTTCGCCGATTACTTGGGCGAGGCCATGGCCTTCGACGCCGGCGTCGGTGTGCTGTTAGAAATGCTCGAGCAACGCGGCCTGATGGACAACACCGTGGTCGTCATCAGCGGTGATCACGGCGCGCCCGGCTTCCCCTATGGCAAATGCAACCTCTACGACTTCGGCACCAACGTCTCGCTCATCGCCGCCGGACCCAACATCCCCGGTGGTCGCGTGGTGGAAGATTTCGTCAACCTCATGGACCTCGCCCCCACCTACCTCGAACTCGGCGGCCTCACCCCGCCTGCCGTCATGACCGGTCGCTCCCTGGTGCCGGTGCTGCATTCCGATCAGCAGGGCCAGGTCGATCCCGAGCGCACCTGGGTCGTCACCGGACGCGAGCGCCACGTCGCCACCGCACGCGACGGTGGGCTGCCCTACCCGCAGCGCTCCATCCGCACGCCCACCCACCGTCTCATCATCAACTTCAAACCGGATCGCTACCCCATGGGCAATCCGTACAACCTCGACGGCAAAGTCACCCCACCCACTCAAGAGGCCCTGACGGAGGACACCTACGCCACCTATCCCGACATGGATTCCAGCCCCACCAAAGCCTGGCTCGTCGGTCAGCGAGACAATCCCGCCTGGAAGCATCACTACGAACTGGCCTTCGGTCTGCGGCCTCGCCTCGAACTCTACGACCTCGCCAAAGATCCCTTTCAAATCCACAACGTCGCCGGAGATCCCGCCTACGCCGCAGTGGAAAAAGAACTCGAATCTCGCCTCCTCACCGTCCTCACCGACGCTCGCGATCCTCGCGTGCTCGGCGATGGAGAGACCTTCGAGCACGAACCCTACGCCGGCCCCATCCCGCCCGATGCCCTGCCTCCGCGAAAAGGCGGCAAAGGCAAAAAGAAGGGCAAAAAATAACCCCCAGCTTCCCCCTCATGAACCCTCCGACGACTCGCCGCCAACTGCTCCGCTCCGCCACCACCACCGCCGGCGTCACCGCCGCCCTGAATCTCCTGCGTGGCCCCTTGGCCGCAGCGGAAAAAGTCGCCGCCGAAGCAGGCGCAGCGGGCAAGGTACGGCACTCCGCCTGCAAATGGTGCTACCCGAAGATTGCCTTGGAAGATCTCTGCGTCGCTGGCAAAGAACTCGGCCTCGAATCCATCGAGCTGCTGGATCCGCCCGACTTTCCCACCCTGCAGAAGTACGATCTCCACTGCGCCATGGTGAGCTTTCCCACTGGCGAACTCGCTGATGGTACCAAGGTGGGTGGCATCCCCAAAGCCTTCAATCGGCTGGAGCATCACGACGTGTTGGTCGAGATCTATGAACCGCTCTTGCAGCAAGCCGCCGCCGCCGGATTCAATCAGGTGATTTGCTTCAGCGGCAACCGCGACGGCATGGATGACGAGCAGGGTCTCGAAAACTGCGCCACCGGTCTGCGTCGCCTTTTGCCCAGCTGTGAAAAACACGGCGTGCGGCTGGTCATGGAGCTGCTCAACAGCAAGGTCAATCACAGGGACTATATGTGCGATCACTCCGACTGGGGCGTCGCCCTCTGCGAGAAACTCGGCTCCGAGCACTTCGCCCTGCTTTACGACATCTATCACATGCAGATCA
>JAGRPD010000578.1:397-1565 GCA_020439875.1 Verrucomicrobiales bacterium | reverse complement strand
TTGACAAACGCGGCTACGAGGCTGGTCAAATCCTCGTCCCACTCGTCGTCGAAAAAGCTCCCGGGATCGAATGAGGCGAGGATTGCATCTCAGTCTCGCGTGATGGCTACTCAACGCGCCGCACTTCTGCGGTGCGGAGTTTGGGTTTGGCAATCTCACGGATGCGCTTTTCGTAGTCGCGGCTTTGGGCGATCAGGGCATCGATCTGCGGTTTGAGTGGGGCGAATTCCGCAGCGGCATCCGTGCCGGGTTTTTTGCGCAGGGCTTTGAACTTCCGCCATACATCGCGCAGCGGACGAATGACGAGATCGTTGCGCTCCCGATTGAGTTCCGCCACCGCTAGGGCCTGCTGGTATTGCGGCGAGGCCTCGTTTTCTTGGATCTCGATCTTGGTGCCCAGCGTCACCTGCGGCCAGGTGCGACCCAGGTTTTGTCCGTTCAGAATCACCTCGTAATTGCCCGGCGCGAGACCCGCGATTTTCAGGACATCGCCACTGAGCTTGTGGCCCGCCTTGGTCATGGAAAAACCCACCCGCGAACGCCCCACCGGCAGCTCCCACACTTGCTCGACCAAGCTCGCATTTTCCGGCAGCACCCAGGGCAGCGCGCGCGACTGATAGGCAAAGGTCACGGACGCGCGGTCTTCACCCACGACGAGATCACGGATCTCCGCGTCCTTGCCGCCGCCGGCAAACCACTTCGCACCGCGCGGCACGACGGCGAGGTTTTGCACCCGCCGATGCTCGGGTCCCAGCAGTTGATCCAAAAACTCAAACGCCATCACCATCTGCCCCGCCGGACCGGGATGGATCGCGTCCTGAATCATGGTGAAGGCCGGATCCTGCCGCCGCTGCTCGGCCGTGTGACGGTTCATCGGCCCCCAAAGATCCACCACCGGCACGCCGCGACGCCTTCCCTCCTCCCGCAGCCAGGCCCCGTAAAACGCCATCACCGCGTTGTAGTCAGGAGAGAAAGCCTTGCCGTCAAAACGCCACGACGCATCCCCCTGCCGAGACTCGGCCACTTGATGGTCAAACATCGTGGGCGTGAGCAGAATGGCCTGCGCGCCGATCCCTTCAATGCGGTCAAGCAAAGCCCGCACACCCTCCTGATAACGCGCGAACCGCTCCTCATTCACTCCTTCGTAACCGCCGTCGTTCATGCCCAG
>JAGRPD010000578.1:0-352 GCA_020439875.1 Verrucomicrobiales bacterium | reverse complement strand
GCCAGCACATCCGCCGCCGCATCCCCGCGCACACCGGCATTGTGAAAATGGATTGCCCGCTCTGGAAAGCGCGTGAAGAAGAAGTCTTCAATGTACTGCGTGTAAAGGCACTCATGGGTGATCGAATCCCCCGCAAAGACCATCGTGTCGCCATCTTGGGGATCCAACCAAGCGTCTTCAGCCACCCCACCACCCGCGCAAGCAAGCCACGTCCAGAGAACAAGAATTCGAGTCATGCGACCATCCTGTGCGAGTCCCGTCCCCGAATCGAGCCCGAAAAGCTCCCCGCTTCAATTCCCATCCACACCGTCCGGCTCACCTCGCACCATGGCTCGACTCGGGAGAGATCGAG
>JAGRPD010000690.1 GCA_020439875.1 Verrucomicrobiales bacterium | reverse complement strand
CGTAGGGGTCGCCATTTCTCCCGCTCACGGTTGAGAAAACATCAAGGCTCAAAACAAGCTGCCTTACATCCACGGGCTTCCTTTTCTCGTCAATCACCAGACCGTCCAAATCGCCAGCAGCAAGGCCCTCTTTCCACCCCCCTTCCAACGTCGTCGGAAGCTTACTACTGGGCAGTCCGTGCTCCAATCCGAGCGCGACCTCAAGCGCCTCTTCCCCCGCGAAGCCTGCAACGACCTGCACCTCCAGATCTTCTTCTACGGCCGCGAGCATTGCACCGCCCGCAGCTGCGACGGCACCACTTGCCAAATCTTCCGCCCCCTCTTCCCCAAAACCGCCAGCGCGGCATGAAGACGCGGACAGCCCAAAACAAAAACGAAAAAAGGCCAAAGCCGCCAAAGATTCCCGCTTGTCTTGAAGCACGTTTTCCCTATAGGATAAACTCATGAATCGCATCTATCAAGGTCGCATAACCGCAGTGCAGATGGCCAAACCAATCGTCCGCGAAGAATTGAACGGATTTCTGAAAGCCACAAAGAAAAAGACACAGGGAAATTGGCAAAATCTGGAGAAAGAAAAATGGGAAAACCTGCTCTGGCAGCATCATGAACTCTTTCAGGATGCGGTAAATTATTACACACTCGCACTGGGTGCGCTTGGGGAAGGATTGCCTGACTCCCATCCGCTCCAAAAGCTTCGTGCGCGGATGCAGGAGGCTTGGGATGTCTTTCCAAAACGGACGGTGACACCCGCGATTTCACTCGGCAATTCATTGCGTAAGCACCTAGGTCTTAAGGCCACCGCGACCTTTGATGATGCGTGCCGCAAAATCGTTCCGCCCGACATTGTGGAGAAGGAATTGGCTGCTCAGGTAGCCGATTTTCTATCTGTCGATTTGACCAAAACGTCCGACTTGTCTGAATATGGCCGCTCCGCCGCACCAAGATACATAAATCCTGATTACAAAGGCAATTTTCGCGATGAATTCGCACGCAAAACACTGGAGGCGTTGGAATTACGGCTGGCTGTTCACGATTTAGTTCCCCGCAACCTGGCGGACTTTGGTGCCTTGTCTCTCGCGACGGCATCTCAGCGTGAAAATAGGAATGACAAGACGGGAGAGGATGCCAGGAAAGCTTTGATTGGCTTTGTTAAAAAACTAGCAATGGCAGGGATGCTCTCAGAGCCTAAGGCGAAAGAACTAACGAACCAACTCAAGCAGTTGAAAGCCGAGAAAATTCACCAAATACCGGCATATGAGGCTGGCGGAGACAGCAAAGAGAAGTCACTGGGCATTCCTGCATTGTTGATCGGAAAGCAGCTCGGATTTGATCTTGCCATCAAGCGTTGCTTAACCGCCTCCATTCCCAAGCCAGCCGAAAACTGGCAAAATGGACTGAATCAAGCGCGAGAGACAGTGAAGAAAGGAGCCGACCCATTGCTGACTGCTCGTGGTAATCAGGGTTACGTTTTTCTGGCTTTCACTGCTTTGCCGACATGGAAAGAAGGAGGGGAGACCAAACCGACCTGGATCGAGTTTGACATTGCGGCGTTCAAGGAAGCCCTGGTGACGATCAATCAATTCAACGAAAAGACCAAGGAACGAGAGGAGCGGAAAACGGCGGTCTCGGCAGAACTTGAATTCATGCTTGGGGGAAACACAAACTGGAGCCCAAAAACACAAAGCGAGGAAGATGAACGTGAAGTCCCCGTTCTTGCGGGCGACCCAAGATATGAAAAGCTGCTGGACATCTTGGAACAAATGGATGACGAGCGTGCAGTTCAAGATAAAACCAAAATCGTTGGCCCGACTCAAGCGGCTCTTCGAGGATTCGGCAAGCTACGCTCCACATGGATCGACCTGCATCGAGAGAAACTCGGCCAGCCTGGGGAAACGTTGCTGCAACAAGCCGTTACGAACCTTCAGCGAGAACACAAACTAGACATGGGGCATACCGACCTCTTCCTGCGCCTTTGCACTCAGGAGAACTGGACTGTCTGGCTTGAAGATGAGGATCAAAATGTCGAAATAGAGGGCTCCACCAAAAGGGCTCGGAATGTGGTCTGCGCAGCTGCGGTTGCACAAGAACTGGCAGATGAACTCGAGCGATTGCAGGAAGCGATCCGATACACACCTGCGGAGCCTCAATTCTCGCGCAGGCTCTACATGTTTTCCGACATCAAGAACAAGGAGTCCGTATCGCATATTGGGTATGGAAATGTGGATGTGTACGTTGCCGCTCATAACGAACAAGGAAAACTGGCCCCTTGCCGTCTGCGGCTGAACTACGCCGCGCCTCGCATGGTTAGAGATCAACTTGCAGACGGGGCGGCATCGAAATGGTTGCAGCCAATGATGGCTGCATTAGGATTGCAGCCAGAGGAGCAACCTCAGTTTGCGCGAGATAGTAAAGGGAGGACAAAACCGCCCGCCGTTGAGTTGATGCCAGACTGGGTTGGCCGGAAACGCTTTCTTCATTTCCTCCTAAACTTCCCAGTGGATATCGACACAGAAAAACTAACCCAACGGATCGGCAAGTCGAGCCGATGGGCGAAACAGATGAATGCGGCTTGGGAAAAGAATAAAATCAAGCAACGGTTCCATGTGATGTGGGACAATATGGAGGTAAAAGACACTCAAAAGCCCAACCAATGGTGGTGGGACAATCCAGAGATTCAGCGTGATGGTTTCACCTGCCTTGCCATCGACTTGGGGCAGCGGCGGGCGGCGGACTTTGCGTTGCTGCATACGGCAGCATCCGAACTGAAAGATTGGTTTGTCCGCATTGGCGAAGCTGGCGGCAAATCGTGGTACACTCGAATCTGGAAACATGAAAACCCTGCGAGGCCGAATGAGAAAGTGTCTGGCATCGGTAGTCTGCGCCTACCAGGTGAAGATGCGAAGGTGTTTTACAAGGGGAAGGCGGGGAGGGAGCTCTCTGGAAAAAAGGGGCGCCTTGCAGACGCTGACGATTATGAGGAGGCAATCGAGCTTGCGGAGAAGTTGCTGCATTCGGACGAAAAAGCCAAGGCCTGGCTCGGCGATTCCTGTTCTGAGAATTCATTCCCTGAGCAGAATGACAAGTTGGTGAGGCTGTTTCTTGGTGCTTTGAGCCGTTACCGTACTTGGCATCGCTGGTCATGGCAGTTGCAGCCTAAGCATTCAGATTGTTGGGAGCGGATATTTAAGAAGGAGATCGCCAAAATTCCTTATTTTCGAGAATGGGGTAAACTTGCTGAGGCGGAGGTCATTGCAACGAATGCTGCCGCGTTGCAGGCTAAAGTTGCGAAGGAGGCAAATGAGCTTCGCCAACGTCTTGAGCAAGCTGTCGAAAGGTTGGCAAACCGTGTCGTTCCACTTCGCGACAATACTTGGAGATGGATCGCATTCGGCACTGATCCGCGGGGGAAGCCGCTGCATCAATTGGCTGCCGATGGTGAAAAGCAAGAAGAACGCCCGTGGTTGCGCGGGCAGCGGGGGCTATCATTGAATCGGATTGAGCAGCTAGAGATATTCCGACGCGGCATACTGTCCCTAAATCGCCTCATGCGTCACCAGTCAGGTGTTAAGCCTG
>JAGRPD010000577.1 GCA_020439875.1 Verrucomicrobiales bacterium | reverse complement strand
AGGAAGCGGAGGCATCGTATCGGCGAGCGATTGAGTTGGATCCGAAGTCTGCATATCCTTGGTCTGGGCTTTCGCAGGTGTTGGCTCGGCGTGGGGATGCCGGGGAAGAAGCCCGAAACTGTGCGACAAGGGGCGTGATGTTGAAGCCGGACTATCCTTTTGCTCGTGGGCAATTCCGACGACTTGGTTGGGACTTCATCGACGGTTGGAGAGAAGTGTTGCCTGCGGTTTTGGAAGCCATGGCCAAAAATCCTCAGGACACGGGCCTCTACGACTTCGCCGTGGAGGGTCTGCTTCAGTATGCGCTGCTCACGACACCCGCCGACGCCTTGGCGATCCTGGAGCAGCAGACCTCATTGACGCCATTCGAGCCGGTGCTGGATGCGCTGCGTGTCCTGCAGGATCGCGATCACCTGCACAAGCTGGCACCCGAACGCCAAACCGTGGCGCTGCGCTTGGTCGAACGGGCTCGATCCAAGGCGGCAAAAAGGGTGAGTTGAACCCTTGGGAAACTCTCAGTCCTCCATCAGCCGCAGGGCCAGCTTGCGCATCAGTTTGCGTTCCTCGGCGGCGTTGCCTCGGTCGTAGGCCTCCTCAAGATTTCGCAGCACGCGCAGCAGGATGGCGTCCACCGTGGCGGGTTCGCGGATGATCTCATCCATGCTCGGATTGGCGGCGGGATGATGCCGGGCCACGTCGCTGGCCAGCATGAAGCGGCCACGATTGAAGCAGTCCACCAGATAGGTCTCTCCCTCAAACACCACCCGGGAGAGGAAGTGCCCGGGAAAGTTGCAGCCAGAGACTTTGAGTTCGAAGCGTCGTGCGATGAGGCGGTAGAGGCAGCAGAGGCTGATGGGATTTCCCAAACCCGTGTCCAGCACCCAGTAAAGGTTGCTGTTTTGAGGCGCGTAATAATCCTTGCTGTTGCCGCGAAAGCGCACGGGATCTCCCTGGCGACCAAACAGCCACTCCGCCAGCTCGCGTTCATTCATGTGGCCGCGATCTTTGAAGGCCTCATCGGCCAGCGCATCCAGCCGGGGTGACAGATCGGCGGGATCCGCCTTCCACCCGGCGAGGAAGGCTCCGATCTGCGAGAGACCCTCCTCCAGCTGGGCATCGGGCTGGTCCATCCAGCGCCAGCGCATCCACTGCTCCAGCAGTTCCTCCCGGCGCACCGGAGCCAGCATCTGCGCCACCATCCGATCCTCCGTCACAGAGAGAGGGCGCTCCAGGTGGGCGAGGTGCAGCGGTAGATCCTTGCGCATGCACGCCAGTTTCTCGCGAACGGCCGAGCGCACCACTTCGGAGTCGTCATCCAGCAGCTTGAGGAGATGTTCGAGTCGGGTCACGCTAGCCATGGCAGAGAGGGTTTAACATTGGATGGCTGGAGATCGCAATCAGAAATCGGGAGAGTTCCGGCCTGGGACGGGGCTTTCGAGCCGGGGGAGCAGGGAGTAGAAAACCGGGCCGTTCGGTTGGCGTGGGCAGGCGGCTGAGTCCTCATCTTTCTGTAATTTCAACGATCTCCATTGATTGAAGCAGCACCCACCCTCCAGCGGGCGGTCTTTCCCTCCCTTTCAGGCATCGGAC
>JAGRPD010000576.1 GCA_020439875.1 Verrucomicrobiales bacterium | reverse complement strand
CCCGCACCGTTGGGTCCGAGAAATCCGAGCACTTCACCTTTTTCCACGGAGAACGACACGTCATTCACCGCCACCTTGGCACCAAAGACTTTGCGGAGGTCTTGAACTTGAATCATGAGGTTGGAAGAATGGGCTGCAAACGCGGGCTGGAGGCATGGGGCGGAAGACACGAGGCCAACCATTTCCCAAAACCGGGTGCCCATAGACACGGAAGACAGCGCCGTTTGCAAACGCTTTCTGCCGAGCCGAGGACCCAGCCGGACAATGGCGAAAAACGCCACTCAGCGGCGGCTTTGTGTAAAAAAGATTCAACGTGACGAATTCCTTTCGGGACCCATACTGAAGAGGACTCTTTTTGCCCCCTCCCCTGTCCCGCCCAGCGATGCTGACCCACCAAACCATCGATCCCAACGCTCCGTCGAAGAAGCCCTTTGTGCTGCTGCGTCCTTTCATCGCGCTCTGGCACTGGTTGCTACCGCCCTCGCAAGCCCACGCCGACCGCCAGAGCCGCTCCCAGCGTTTTGCGGCGATCGCGGTGGTGACACTGGTGTGCTTGGCAGCGGCGGGGTTTGCGGTTTTTTATGCGAAGCCCATTCAAGATGCCTACCAGGACTGGAAGGCGAACCGACTGGTGAAGCAGGCTCGCAGCCTGGTGGATCAGGGAGAAATCTACCAAGCAGTCATGAAGGCGGATGAGGCCTATCGCATCGCGCCGGAGAATGTGGAGGCCATCCGCATCAATGGGGAGTTCTACAGTCGGATGAACCGACCTGAGGCGATTTATTTTTTGGAAAAACTGCAGAAAATGGAAGTCGCAACGACCGCTGACCTGCAGCTTTTGGTGCGTGCCCTATCCGCAGCTGACCGAGAAAAAGAGGCCCAGGAGCTGCTGGAAAAGCTGATCTCCGAGCGCGCCGTCAGTGACTCCACTTTGCTGCTGGCCCGTCAGACCTTTGGCAAAGACGTGTACGTTTTCAACATGCTGCCGAAGCTGAAGGAGTATGTGAAGGAGCATCCCGATGACTATCGCAACCGTTTCCGGCTCGCTCAAATGCAGGTGGAGTCCAACATCCCGAGCGAAACCCGTGCGGGCGTGGCGGAGCTGTGGGAGCTGGCGGCCCTGGACAAGGCCGAGGGACTGGAGGCGCTGGAGTACCTGAGCCGATTTGACAACCTGCCACCCGACGAGAGCCTGCGCCTCATCGACCGACTGCAAAATCACCCGCGCGCGACTCCCGCGCACGGTGTGCTGGCGCTGCGCCGGAAGCTGAAAATGTATCCCGAGAAACGCAACGCCATCTTCCTCGAAGGCATCGAGAAATATGGTGAAAAAGAACGTGGCGAACTGCTGCCGCTGGTGCGATGGATGGTGGAAGAACGCGAATTTCAACGCGTGCTCAGCCTTCTCCCGGAGGACCAGGCGGTGACCTACCAGCCGCTGCTGGAGAATTATTTGACCAGCCTCACCATGCTGAGCCGGATGAAGGATCTGGAACGGCTGATCGAAGATCCCCGCGTGGATATGCTGCTGACGCCGGCCATGAGCGCCTTTTACCGGATGCATCTGGCCTACGTGACCGGGAAACCGCCTGCCGAGCTGCGCGAGCGCATGGAGCAGGCGCTGAAGCGTGCGACGACCGAGGCTCAGGAAAAATTGCTGCTTTCCATCGGCACCTATGGTGAAAAACGCGGCATCGTGGACATCGCCGAGAAGGCCTATGAAATCGTGTCCCAATCCCGAGCACCCGCCATGCGGATGCAGGGGCTGGAAGGTTACTTGCGCACCAGCCGGGCCAATGGCAACACGGAAGGGTTTCTCAATGCCATCCGCGAGGCAGCCAAGCTGATGCCGGACAACCAATCCTATCTGGAGCAGCTGGTGTACGTCAATCTGCTCACGGGGCGGGACATCGAACTCTCCCTGCGCAACGCGGAAGACCTGCTCAAAAAGCGCCCGAACGATAGCTTCCGCAAACTTCTGGTGTCCCTGGCCTGGTGGCGGTTGAATTACCCCTCGCAAGCTGCCGAGAATCTCAAGCGCATCGACGTGACCAACCTGCAACCTGGACAGCTCGCCACCATCGCCGCCATCGCGCGTGGCACCGGCTACCTTCAGGAGAGTCGCAACGTGGCCCGCGTCATCCGGGCCGATGCCCCCATGCTGCCCGAGGAGCGCAGTTTTCTGCGGGCAGCGACTTTGTAGGACGATTGATCTGAGGCGATGGGTCGCGGATGCGTGTGACGAGGAAAAGCGGACGTTGGAGGGGGCTTCTGCCGCCTCCGTGCGATTGCCGCGCAGCTCCTGAGGGCGTTTGCGGAGAGATGGTGCCCGCGTCACCAGCAATTTACGCCACTTGGAGTTGCCGACTGCTGGCAGCGGCGATGACCTCGCTAACCTTGCGGGTGAGTGCCCCCGCTTCATAGGGTTTGGCCAACACATCGACGAAGCCTTGCTCCAGGAAAATGCGCTGCACATCCTCGGTGACGCTGCCGCTGGTGACCACAAGTTGAGCCTGGGGAAAATCGGCCAAAATGTCCCTTGCTGCCTCCGTTCCACTCAGACCTCCCCGCAGGGTGAGATCCATGAGAACCACATCGGGTTCGTTTTGTCGGCGAGCTTCATCTTTGTAAATGCGGATGGCATCTTCGCCGCTGTCGGCCTCCAGCACCTGATAGCCACAGCGAGTCAGAATGCAGCGAGCGACATGGCGCAGAGGCTTTTCGTCATCGACGATGAGCACGCACCCGCTGCCATTTTGCAGGGGAATGGGGGCAGATTCCGGCATGTCGGTTCCCACGGCATCCGCCTTGCAATGCGGGGCCTCCACGGCGGGCAAGAGGATGGAAAACTGCGTGCCCACCCCCAAGGTGGACTGCACGGAAATGGCTCCGTCATGCTCCTCAATGAAGCGCTTGCAGGTGGTCAGTCCGATGCCGTTGCCATCGGGCTTGGTGGTGAAGCTTTCTTTGAACATCCGCTTCAAATTCTCCGGCGCGATCCCGACGCCACGATCCGCTACCTCGATGCGCAGGTAGCGCCCCGCATTGAGCTTTTCTTCGTTGTCCGCAGCCAGCACGCAGGGAGCCAGACGCACGTCCAGCCAGCCTCCACGCGGCATGGCTTGCATGCCGTTCATCACCAAATTCTGCAGCACCTGCGAGATGCGCACTGCATCCGCCTGCGCCCAGGGCGTGCCCTCCGCCGCATGCACCCGCACCTCGACGTTGGAACCCGCCCGGCACAGGCGCACGGTCTCCTCCGCCAGCTTCATCACATCCACCGGAGCCCGAGCGTCAGCCTGAGCGCGGGCCGTGCTGACCACCTGCTGGGTGAACTGCCGGGCCCGCTTCAAAGCACCAAACATCAGCTGCAGCTCCTCCTCCAGCTCGGCGTCGATCGCCGTCTGGGTCTGCGTCAACCGCGCCAGCGTGGAGGACAACTGCGCCATCATCGGCCCCAGCAGGTTATTGACATCATGCGCAATGCCCTGGGCCAATGCTGCCATGTTTTCCGTGCGCAACCGACGTGTCTGCGCATCCAGATCCTCCTCCGCCGCCGCCCCTGCGACCACCGCCACCTCCTCGCGAACCGGCTCAAAACGAGCGGTAAAATTCAGCAACGCCCCGTGCTCATCCACCACCGCGCGCACCCGCCAGTCACAGACCACCCCTTCCTCCACCATTTCCGAGGCCATCGAGCAGCGGCACACACTCCCCCCCATGCTGCCGAGCGCCTCCGCAAAGGCCTTCAGCAACACCTCCGATCCCACCTCATCCCGCGCCAGCTCGGACAGACTTTTTTCCCGCAGGCCGCGATCCGGCGTCATGCCGAGCAGCATGCTGGCCTGGCAGTTCGCATACATCACGTAGGGTTCGCCGCCAGGAGCACCGGGGTGGAAAATGACAACGCCATCTGCCACTTGATCCATGGCCGTCATGAGATAGCGATTGGCTTGCCGCAGCCGCTCCAACTCATGCTCGATGGCATCGAGCCTCACAGTTTCATTTTCGAGAGTGGGTGCAGCAGTCATAGAGCGGAGAGAGCCTGGGAGTTTTTAAACACTGCTAGATAATTCAGCAATATTTAATTTCTATTCTTCTCATTTTTTTGACTCTCAAGATTGAGAAGAAGGCCAAATCATCTCCTCCAGAGGCAGGCCGTTCCCTCTCCGATCCCCTCCCTGCCGCTCTCACCCCATCCCCCAGCCCGCTCGAGACGCCTGCCGCTCCCCCTTCCGCGCCCGAAATCAGTTGACCCTGCCGCCGCCCCTCGTATCCCTGGCCTCACATCATGCGCATCCGCTCCTTCCAAGGTCTCAGTCCTCAGCCCGAACTCGCCGCCCAAGTCGCCGCCGTGCCTTACGACGTCGTCAATCGCGAAGAAGCCGCCGAACTCGCCGCTGACAACCCGCTGAGCCTGCTCCACGTGGACCGGGCAGAGATCGATCTGGACCCCGACCTGGATCCCTATTCCAGCGCCGTGTACGCCCAGGCCCGCAGCGCTTTTGAAAAGCTCCAGACCGATGGCGTCCTGTGCCGCGAGGTGGAGCCCTGCATGTACCTCTACCGCCAGACCATCGGAGATCACAGCCAGACGGGACTCGTCACCGTCTGCCATATCGAGGACTACGAAGCCAACGTCATCAAGAAGCACGAAAAAACCCGGGCCGATAAGGAGAAAGATCGCACCACCCTGGTGGACACCTTGAGCGCCAACACCGGTCCCATTTTCCTCACCTACAACGGTCGTCCCGCGATTCAGGCCATCCTCGACGCCCGCCTCAATGAGGCACCGATCTACGATGTCACCGCGCCAGACGGCGTACGGCATGAGGTGTGGCGGCTGGGCCGCGCCACCTGCATCTCGCTGGAGTCACTCTTCGCCGAACAGGTCCCGTGCGCCTACGTCGCCGACGGCCACCACCGGGCTGCCAGCGCTTTCAACGTCGGCCAACAACGCCGGAACGCCAACCCCCAGCACACGGGACAAGAAAACTACAACTGGTTCCTCTCCGTCCTCTTCCCGGGCTCCGAGCTGAACATTCTGCCCTACAACCGAGCCGTGCGAGACCTCAACTGCATGGATCGGGAGGAATTTCTCGCCAAAGTCGCCGCCACCTTCGAGATCGAACCCACCTCGGAGAAAGAACCCACCGCGCCCGGAGACTGCCGGATGTACCTGCGGGGTCAGTGGTATCGCCTGAGCTGGCAGCCCGCGCCTGATGCCAGCCCGATCGACCAGTTGGACGTCTCCATTTTGCAGGATCGCCTGCTGGCCCCCGTGCTCGGCATCGATGACCCACGGACCTCGAAGCGGATCGACTTCATCGGCGGCATCCGCGGCACCGCAGAGCTGGAAAAGCTGGTGGACAGCCGCCAGCATGCCGTCGCTTTCTCGATGTATCCCGTCACCGTGGAGCAGCTCATGGCCATCTCCGATGCCGACCAGATCATGCCGCCGAAGAGCACCTGGTTCGAGCCCAAGCTGCGTTCCGGCTTCTTCATCCACACGCTGGAAGGCTAAAAAAAGCCCCACCCAGGTAGCGACCTCGCATTCCCCCAGGAGTTCTCTCCCTCCACGGGCAGCCTCGCTGCGCCTCCTGCTCCAGCGTGCCTCCAGGGCCTTGCTAGCGATGAGGGGTGTCAGCCATGCCTGAATCGGGTGTCGCTTGCCGCCATCATCTGACAGTCATATCAATACGACATTCAACCCGTTTTTCAAACTCACCACCCTCGCAGGAATTGCCCCAATTTTGCGAAGGGTTTTCCCAATTGAGACACGATTTCGAGACTTTTTTCCGAAAAGCGTGAAGAAAGCTTGCCAAAATCCGACTGTCAGACGACACTACGACACCAACGTGCCCCATTTCGTGCGTCATGTCCGTTTCTCCTCCTCAGCCCGGTGAAGCGCTCCGCGATCTCCTTGAGCAGCGGGGCATCTCGCAAGCTCGCGCCTCCGCAGAGCTTGGCATTTCCCGCCAGCATCTCAACACCATCGTCAACGGGCACAACCCCCTCTCGGCAGATCTCAAGCTCAAGCTTCAGAGTTACCTCAACGTCCCCCCCTCCCACTGGACCCAGCTGAGCGAAAACCGGCGCGCCTTTGATCAATCCTCCGAAGGCCGCCAGCTCATCCGTCAGCAGACCGAAAATCACCTCATCGAGGAGTTCGAGCTGGGCAATCGCGGCCTCCTCGTCAATGGCGAGATCTTGAAAGCCGCCGAGTCGGGCTGGCTCGGCATCAAGCCCTTCACCCCCAGCCAACTCACCCCCACCGGATACTGGTTTACGCTCGCCCTTCATGGCAGCCTCACCCGCGCCGACGATCCCGCCCGCGAACCCCGCGAAGAGCCCGTCATGTTGAAGCTCGGCCTCGATCTCGAACCTGGCATGATCCTCCATGTCCTCACCCACGAGCAGCTGCAGCTGCCAAGTCGATTGGAGGCCCGCGTCGTCACCGTGGGCGATGCCTTTTGCGGCGCAGGCCTTCAATTGCACGCCAGTCAGCATTTCGAGCCCGGCTTGAAAACCTCCATCGGCCTGCAAATCCACAACACCTCGGGACGCACCCACCACCTGCACTTCCGGCAGCCCGCTCTGAAGCTCCAATTCCGCTTTCTCACCCTGCCACCCACTCCGCAGGCCGACCCACCAGACCAGGCCGACACGCTCGATTTCTCGACCTGACCTCTCTCTCCCCCAGCGCCTGCCAGCGCTCACCCACCGCCCCGCCACACACACCTCCATCCTCAGCATCGCACGTCATGAACCGCCTGCACTATCCCGATACCAAGGCCAATCCACCCAACGATCAGCCCGCCAATCTCTTCACGGAGGCCCGCCTGCCGCGGCATCTGGTGCATCAGACTCAGGCCGCCATCCTGCGAGACACCTTTTCCAACTCCGGATCGATCCGCATCGGCATGGAGCGCCTCCAAATTCGGCCCACCGGCACTGCGGATGAAAATCCCCGCATCGCCCTCTTCGGTTCCGATGCCCGATGCCATCGCTCCCCCGTCAGCATCCTCAACAGCCTGCTCGTCAGCTGCGCGCACCGCGCCGCGATCGATCTCCACCGCCTCGCCTGCGACGTCCAACCCATCGCCGCCAGTCCTCTGAGCGAGGAATGCTTCGGCGTCGCCTTTTTCGCTGAGACC
>JAGRPD010000575.1:925-2949 GCA_020439875.1 Verrucomicrobiales bacterium | reverse complement strand
GGACGTGCTGGTGGCGGCCGCTGCTGGGGTGGCGGGGATCGAGCAGGAGGAGGGGGACGCGGCTGGCTTCCTCGTAGGGCAGGACCTTGGAGCCGTAGCCATGGGAGCCGCAAAGGAAGCCATTGTCGGAGGTGAAAATGACGACGGTGCGATCGGCGACGCCAGCTTCTTCGAGGGCGGCGCGGATCATGCCGACGGCGGCGTCCACGCCGTGGACGAGCTGATGGTAGCGGCGCATGACGTCGTCGTAGCGATCGGCGTAGCCCCAGCTTTCGAAGCGTTCGTATTGGCGGCCTTGCTGGCTTTGACGGGAGAAATGCTGACCGTGCTGGCGACCGTAGTTGGCGGGTTTGGTGAAGGTTTTCCCGGCATAGACGGCGTCGAAACGCGGGTCGGGAGTGTCGGGCATGTGGGGGGCTTTGAAGCTGATGGAGAGGCAGAAGGGGTGGTCGGGATCGGCGGCGGCCTGGCGGATGAAATCAGCCCCGAAGGCTCCGTAGGCGAGGGTGGAGTGAGGATACTGGTCGGCGTAGTGAGCGATGGAGGGGTTCTTGGCGGTTTGGTACTGGGTCTGTCCGGGGCCTGCGCCCCAGGTGTCGAAGTCGCGTTTGGGCAGGACGCCTTTTCCATCCGGCTTGTCACACACTTCGATGCCGATCTTGCCACCGATGGCGGTGCGATAACCGGCCTGGCGGAGCAGGATGGGGTAGGAGGCGTCCCAGCGTTCTTGAGTGAGGTTGCCGTGCTCGAAGTTGCAACCGGTGCGGTACTCGAAGAGGCCGGTGAAGATGGAGGCACGGCTGGCCATGCAGATGGCGGTGGTGTCGTAGTGATGATCAAACACGACGCCCTGCGCGGCGAGCTGGTCGAGGTGCGGGGTTTGCACGTCGGCATTGCCATAGCAACCGAGGGCGTAGGAGCAGAGGTCGTCGGCGAGGAGGACGACGAGGTTGGGGCGGGAGGCGCTGGGCTCGATGCCGAGGGCGAGGAGGCTGGGCAGAGTGACGCCGAGGAGAGCGAGGGTGAGACTGCGCATGAGGGTGGGGAAACGCCGGAGGCGGCGCGGACCTTGCGAGCGCGGGTCAAAGCGCGCCGCTGGCTTTGAGGTCGAGGTAGGCGTTGGCGAGGGCGATGGGCAGATTTTTCGCGGTGTCATCGACGACGTGGACGCCTTGTTTGCGCAGGATTTGGACGAGGGATTGGCGCTCTTGAAAGTAGGCGCAGAGGGCTCCGTAGGCGAGGGCTTGGCTCTGGGTGGCCACGGGGGTGGCGGCGGCTTCTTCGAGATCCATTTCCTTCAAAGAAGCTACCATGACGAGGTGACGGCGCTTCAACAGGCGGGCGGCTTTGATGACGTGAGAGGCGTCTTCGGAGCGGAGATTGGTCAAAAAGACGACCAAGGCGCGGCGGCGCTGCTGCAGCATGATGCGCTGGGCGGCTTCGGTGAAGTCACCGGGTTCCTCGCTGGGTTGGTAGTCGTAGAGGTGGTTGAGGATGCGCGGCATGGAGTGCGCGCCTTTGACGGGTTTGAGCCAGCGTTCGACGCCGCCAAATCCGAGCACGCCCGCCTCATCTCCCTGGCGCAGCGCCATGTAGGCGAGCAGCAGCATGGCGTTGAGACAGTGGTCGAACTGAGTGACCTCGCCATCCATGGTGCGCAGGCGGTGGCCGCAGTCGGGGACGAGCAGTACGGTCTGGTTGCGGGCCTCTTCGTAGTCGCGGCTGATGAGCTGGTTGCGCCGGGCGGTGGCCTTCCAGTCCACGCGGGAGAGGACATCGCCGTCTTGATACTCCCGCAGCTGGTGGAAATCCAGCGCGGCCCCGGTGCGTCGCCGCCGGACGATGCCCATTTGCTCCTCACGATGCGCGGTGGCCAGCAGGGCAAAGCGGACCACGGGCTCGTAATTCGGGTAGCAGCGGGTCTCGCCGGGGCAGGGCAGAATGAGGCGGCGCTGCCAGAGGCGCAGGGGACTGGAGGCGAGGATTTCGACGCGATCCAGGCGGTGCAGACCCCGCTCGGTGAA
>JAGRPD010000575.1:0-874 GCA_020439875.1 Verrucomicrobiales bacterium | reverse complement strand
AGGCCAGCGGCTTCGGCGGCCTCGGGGATGCCATCGGCCACGCTCACCTGGAGAGGGCGCGTGGCGTGCTGCTCCAGGCGGAGCTGGACCTCAGCCGGCACGCCCAGGGCGAAACGTCCGGGCAGGGTGCGGCTCACGCTGAAGGCCTGTCTTCGCGGCAGGAGCAGGGCATCCATCGCCGCGATGACGACGAGTGCCAGCGTTCCCAGCATCAAGATCGGCGTCAAAACCGGCCACAGCGTGACGAGCAGCGCCAGCAGGGTGCCGATGATGGCGATCTTGAGGAGGAGACGAGACGGGCGCATGGAGCGGAGGGAGAGGACTCTGCCGAGGGAGAGAGCGGGATCAGGTGCGAGGGGCGGTGACGGAATTCACCACGGCGGTCAGCACCTGATCTTCCGTCTGCCCGCTGATGGCGACCTCAGGGGCCAGGGTGATGCGATGGCGCAGGACGGGAGCGGCGGCTTTTTTGACATCTCCCGGCGTGATGAAGTGGCGGCCAGCGAGCAGGGCGTTGGCTTTGGCGACACGGACCAGAGAGATGGCTCCGCGGGTGCCGGCTCCGAGGGAGATGGCTCCGTGTTGGCGGGTGGCCTTTACCAGATCCAGCGCGTAGCTCACCACGCTATCGACGGCTTCCACCTCGGCGCACTCACGCTGCGCGGCGAGGATGGCCTCGGGCGTGCAGACGGGTTGCACGGCAGTGGGGGAAAGACCGCGTCCCCCAGCCACGGCGGCGGCCTCACGGACGATGCGCTGCTCCTGCTCCGGGGCGGGGTAGTCGATCAGCACCTTCAGCAGGAAGCGGTCCAGTTGGGCTTCCGGCAGCGGGTAGGTGCCTTCTTGTTCGATGGGGTTTTGCGTGGCAAAGGTC
>JAGRPD010000059.1 GCA_020439875.1 Verrucomicrobiales bacterium | reverse complement strand
AGCTACGTTGGCAGGTCAGGCCGAGAGACGTTTAACGCGTGAAGGCTGCCATGCGCTGCTTTTTGAAGGGGGTGGGGCAGCGGGTTCATTTGCGTTGCCAACGGTGTGGCCATCCGCTCCTTCTTTTGCCCTGATTTCATGCGTTGGCTCCGAGTTTGAAATCGCTTTGTCGCAGTTGAGCCGAGGTGGAATCTCGCTCACGGTAGCATGATGAACTGGTATTCGACGCGAAACATCGGGCTGCTGCTGCTGGCGCTGGCCGGAGGCCGAGGTAGTGCCTGGACGGCAGAGCCTGCGGGGGCGGCGGAAGTGGTGGCGGAGCGCTGGTCGGGCGCGCTCAACGTGCCCGATCCGGTGGCGGTCTCGGTCGATCCCCAGGGGCGGGTGTACGTCACCTCCACCACGCGGCGCAAGGCGGCGGATCTGGACATTCGACAGCACACGGACTGGATCCCAGCGGATCTGGGGTTGGACAGCGTCGAGGCGAAGCGTGCCTTTTTGAAAGAAGCCTTGGCTCCAGGGAAACTGCGCGGTCCACAGGGAGATCTGGCGGATCACAACGGTGATGGCTCGGTGGATTGGCGGGATCTGACCGTGCCAAGTGAGCGAATCTATCAATTGCGCGATGAAGATGGCGATGGCAGGGCGGATCGCATCACGGTGTTTGCGGAGGGTTTCAATACGGAGGTGACGGGCATTGCGGCGGGCATCCTGTATCACGACGGTTGGGTTTATGTCACCGTTGCGCCCGATCTGTGGCGGCTGCGGGATACCGATGACGACGGTGTGGCGGATGAACGGGAAGTGGTGGTGCATGGCTTTGGCCACCACATCGCCTACGCGGGACATGACATGCACGGCCCACGGCTCGGCGTGGACGGTCGCATTTACTGGAGCATCGGGGACAAAGGGGTGAACGTGACGCGACGCGACGACGGCCAGGTGCTGTATTTTCCGCATGAAGGCTGTGTGATGCGGGTGGAGCCTGACGGGACGGGTTTTGAGGTCTTTGCCCACGGGCTGCGCAACGTGCAGGAGGTGGCCTTCGATGCTGAGGGGCGGATTTTTGGCGTCGATAACGATTCCGATTTGCCCACGGAAAAGGAGCGAGTCGTCTGGGTGGTGGAGGGCAGCGATGCGGGATGGCGCTGCACCCATCAATACATGAGAAACGAGCTGCACCGCGACAGTCGCTGGATGCGGGAGCGCATCTGGGAGCTGGAAAATGACGAGCAACCGCTCTTTGTGCTGCCGCCGCTGGCGCACTCCCGCAATGGACCGGCGGGATTCATCTGGGAGCCGGGCACGGCGTTGGGTGCGGCTTTTCGAGGGCAGTTTTTGCTGGATCAATTCCCCAGTGGCGACATGAGCGCGCTGCGGATCGAGCGCACTTCATCGGGCTTCGTCCAGGCGGAGGAGCGGCTGGTTCATCGCGGGCTGATGGGCATCGGCATGGCGTGGGGACCGGAGGGAGCGGCCTACCTGGCGGATTGGGACGGCGGTTATCCGCTGGATCAAAAAGGGGCCGTGTGGCGGGTGGATGCGACGACCGATCGGGATGAGGCGGCGCGAGCGGAGGTGCAGGCGCTGCTGCGCGCGGGCATGGCGGAGCGGACGGAGGAGGAGTTGACAAAACTGCTGGGCCAGGCCGATCAGCGGGTGCGGCTGGCGGCGCAGCTGGAGCTGGTGCGGAGAGGGCGCTGGGAGGCGCTGCGTCAGGTGGCGGAGGATGAAACGGCCGCGACCATGGCGCGTCTGCACGCGCTATGGGGACTGGGCATCGGCTGGCGGCGGGGTCAGACCGAGGTGAAACAGACTGCTCAGCTGCTGCGAGCGGAGGCGGTCGAGCTGCGCTGGAATGTCGCCAAAATGCTCGGGGACGCGCCGCAGCTTGGGGTCGCTTTCGGAGCGGAATTGATCGCGGCTCTAGAAGATTCGGATTTTGAGGTGCGGCTGCAATCGGCCATCGCATTGGGCAAACTGCGTGTGTCAGCCGCCACCGACGCGCTGCTGCGACAGGCGGCAGCGGACGGTGGCGAGCCCGCGTTGCGGGGGGCTCTAGCGGGGGCTTTGGCGGGCTGTGCTTCATCGGCCCAACTGACCGCCGCAGCCACCGCACCGGACTGGACGACGCGTGCCTGCGCGCTGCTGGCTCTCGCCCGTCAGCAGGATCCTGCAGTGGCGCGTTTTTTGACGGATGAAAACCCGCGCCTCGTCGAGGAAGCCGCGCGCGCCATCCTGGATGACGCGGGTCAGCCAGCGCTGTGGGCGGAGGTGGCGGCGTTGTGTGATCGCGCGTCCTCGCTCACGGAGGCTACATTGTTGCGGGCTATGAATGCCGCTTTTCGGGTGGGGGGACCGATTCAAGCGGAGCGTCTCACCACTCTGGCGCTGGATGAAACCTTGCCTGACTCGATGCGGCGGGATGCGCTGGCTTACCTCGCCATGTGGCAGCAGCCGCCTGCCTTGGATTGGCTGGATGGCCGCCCCAGGAAGCTCGAGCAGCGCTCGGCGGCGGGTGCGCAGGAAGCTCTGGCTCCGCATGCCGGGGTGCTGCTGGCGCAAAAAGATGCCTCCCTGCGCACTGCGGCGCTGGAGACTCTGCTGGCGCTGCGTGTGCCGGTGGCCTTCGATCTGCTGCGGCAGATCGTGCTGGATGCGGCCACGGCGGAGTCGGTGCGGGTGGAGGCGCTGGGGCTGCTGCTGGATCAGCACGCCGACGCTGCGGGGCTGCCGGAGCTTTTGAGCCAGCTCGTCGCCACTGACGTGCCGGACGCGCTGAAGGGCGTGGCCATGCGCCAGTGGAGTCAGGTGCAGCCCGAGGCCTTTGCGCAGGCCTTTGAGACCGTCTGGCAGGAGATGGGCGTGCGTGGCCGCCAAGCTCTGCTGGCTGATGCGGCTCAAATGACCGATCCACCGGACGCTCTGCGCACCTGGGTGGAGAAGGCTTTGGCCCGCCTCGTCGAAAAGAAAACCTCGATGGATACCGCTCTGGATTTGCTGGAAACAGCGACGGCCTGGGCGTCGCTCGACCCCAAGCTGCCGCCACTGCTGGCTGCCTGGGAGGCGGCTCGGCCGGCCTCGGCGGTGCCCGGTTTGCCACCCCTGCGCGAGGAATTGCTGAAGGGTGGCGATGAAAAACTCGGCCGCGAGATCGTGGCCAGCGACCTGGCTGCCAACTGCACCGCTTGCCACCGCGTGGAGTCCAAGGAAGGCAGCACCGTCGGGCCACCGCTGCTGTCCATCGGCAAAACCAAGGACCGACCGTATCTCTTGGAGGCGCTGCTGCAGCCCTCCGCGACCTTGGCTCCTGGTTTCGGTCTGGTTAACCTCACCCTCAAAAACGGCACCGCTTTGACCGGAACTGTCGCCGAAGAAGACGGTCCGTCCCTCACCCTGCGACTCCCAGACGGAGCGGAGCAAGTTATCGCCGCCAAGGATGTCGCCTCCCGGACCCCGCCGATTTCAGTGATGCCACCCATGCTCGGCATCCTCTCGCCTCGACAGATTCGCGATGTGGTGGCCTACCTGGCCACGCTGAAAAAGACGGACAAAAGCGCGCCCGCCAGCGAGCACTGACGCTGCCCGCAGCTTCAGTGCGGGGCTCGGCGGCCAAACTTGCGTTCGAGTTCGCCATGGGAGATCTGGATCAGCGTGGGGCGTCCGTGAGGGCAGCAGTACGGCATTTCACAGGCCAGTAGGTCGCGCAGCAGCGCCTCCAGCTCGGGGATGGAGAGGCTGTCGTTGGCCTTCACCGCGTGGCGGCAGACGGTGGTGGCGATCATGTCCTCACCCAGGCGCAACGTGGAGGCTCCCGACGACATGCGGCGCAGTTCCTCGATGACTTCGTCGATCCAGGCCAGCGGATCATCGGTGCGGATGAAAGTCGGTAGGGCCTCGATCTTAAAGGTGTTGGGACCAAAGGCCTCCGCCTCGATGCCGAGACGGGCGAGGGCGTCGAGATTGCGGGTCAGCAGATCCGCCTCTCGCGGACCGAGCTGCAGCGTCAACGGCATCAGCAATCGCTGAGTCGGCACACCGCTTTGCTCCATGGATCGACGCATCTGCTCAAACATTACACGTTCATGCGCGGCGTGTTGATCCATGATCACCAGTCCCTCGGTGCCCTCCATCAGCACGTAGAGCCGATTCAGCACGCCCATGATGCGATAATCCTCGGCGCTGGGTCCCGTCTCTGCCTCGCTGCCCTCTGCGACATCGTCCGATGCGCTGGGTGGAAGGGCGGGCGCGGCAGGCATCGCCGTCAGTGGCGCAGGTTCCGCCCGGAAGGCGGGCGGGGGAGGGGCTGCGGCAGGTGCTCGTTCCACGGGCGGCGGTGCACTGCTGCGGGTGGAGATGGGCAGCAGCGTCTGGCTCGGGGCCGTCACCGCCGTCTCCTGCCTCAGCTGCCACGCTGGTCGAATCGACTCGTCTGGATTTGTGGCCCGATCCAGTGGAGGGCGCGCAGTGGGTCCATGACCCGTCGGCACCGTGCGTGCGGCGGTGAGAGCCTCACGCACCGCTCGGGCCACGGCCTCACGCACCCGATTGCCATCGTGAAAGCGCACCTCCTTCTTCGCCGGATGGACGTTCACGTCGTAGGCGTGCGCGTCCATCTCGATGAACAAAAACGTCACCGGATGCTGCCCCTTCATGAGGGTGGTGTGGTAACCCTCCCGCAGCCCGTAGCTCAAGGCCGCTGCTTCAATCGGGCGGCCATTCAAATACGTGATTTGACTCTGTCGCGTCGAGCGACTCACACTCGGCGCGCCGATGTAGCCGGAAAGCGTGATTCCCAAAAACTCCTCTCTCGGCACCGGAACCAAACGATCCGCCAGTTCATCGCCGGTCAAACCGCGAATCCGCTCCAGGACGGAGTCTGTGGCGGGCAAATGATACGCCACCTCGCCGTTGCGCGTGAGGGTGAAGGTTACCCCGGGGTTGGCGATCGCGTGCAGACGAAATTGCTGTTCCACATGCGAGTACTCCGTGTTCTCCGTGCGCAAAAACTTGCGCCGAGCCGGCACGTTGAAAAACAGGTTTCGAATCTCGATCTCCGTGCCAGCGGCCCCACCCCGGTCCTTCACCGACATCATTTTTCCGCCGTGCACCTCCACCTCCGTGCCCGTCAGAGCGTCGGCCGGCCGGGTGGCGAGCCGGAATCGGGAGACGCTGGCGATGCTGGGCAGTGCCTCGCCCCGGAAGCCGTAGGTGAGGATGGCGGCGAGGTCTTCTTTGGTTTGGATTTTCGAGGTCGCATGTCGTTCCAGGCACAGCAGCGCGTCCTCCCGGCCCATGCCACTGCCGTCATCGATCACCTTGATCAGCGCCGTGCCTCCCCGCTGTACATGCACCTCGATGCGGCGGGCTCCGGCGTCCAAGCTATTCTCCACCAGCTCGCGCACCACCGCAGCGGGCCGCTCCACCACCTCGCCGGCGGCGACTTGGCTGGCCAGGGCGTCAGGGAGGATGCGGATTTTGGACATGACAACAAGAGCGCAGGTAACAGCAAACCGCGCATGGAAGATACGAGGGACCTAAAGCGTAGTGATGAAAGAGACCAGAGAAAATCGATTTTTTCAGTTGCAGCCTCGTTCAAACGTGACAGTCAAACAGAGAGGAAATCCGTTTTTTCCCAACCCTGATCTCTGCCCCTTATGACCTTGACTCACAACGCCGTGGAACACCTCCGCCACCTGCTGCAGGGGCGGGATGCCGCTGCCGAGGAAGGCCTGCGTCTGTGGGTGGAAAAAGGCGGCTGCGCGGGTCTTCAGTACGCCATGCGCATCGACCGTCCGCAGGAGCATGATTGGGTCTCCGAGCGCGAAGGCGTCCGCCTTTTTGTGGACCGCGACAGCCTGCAGTATTTGCAGGGTGTCGAGGTGGATTACGTGGATGATCTCAACGACTCGGGTTTCAAAGTTCGCAATCCCAACGCGGCCCGAAGCTGTGGATGTGGCACCTCTTTTGAACCTCAATCCGCACCTCAGGAATCTTGAATCAGGTTATTCACAATTTGTACTTTTCAAATTTTCAGTCCTGCTGTAAAAACCTCATCGGCAGGGTGTTTCCCGATTGTTAATTTTTGAATTTTTCCCGCCATGAATGTTCGTTATTTGAGTGATGGCAGTGAGCTTAGATCCTATGGAGGCGGCAGCTTTAGCCGCAAGAAGGAGAGTGGCGGTCTGTTTTGGTGGTCGATTCTGATCACCTTGCTGATGGGACTCGCGACCTTTTGCTGGTTTTTCAGCATCATGGTTTTTCAGCATCCTGAAAAGCCTTTCAATTACCGGCTGCTCAGTCGGATGGATAAACTGCCCGTGCTGCGCAAATTCTCCGCCTACACCGCACCTCGCGGAGCGACGCGGACCTCCTCGGATCTCCTCTCTCACTACTACACCTACACCCCGGAGCAGCTCTTCGTCAGCAATGAGATCCTCAAGCGCTCCTACATCCGCAACTACGACAAACAGGAACCGCCAATTTACGTCACCGGAGAATTCCAAGTCGTCAGCATCCGGCCATTGGGGGAGCGTGATTTGATGTCCAAAGGTTGGGTGATCCGCACGCGTGCGGTGGACCTCGAAGACGTGGATGTGGAGATTCTGCTTCCCGGGCTCAAGTCCGAGGCACCGCCCTACGTGCTGGGGAAAAAGTTGAAGCTCGACCGCAAAAACACCTTCGCAGCCCTGGTCAACGTGGATCGGCTCGGAGAGGATCGTGTCTGCGCCAGCGTGGTGCCTCTGGTGTATGGCGGATTTGAAGGCAGCGAAGGCATCTCTTTGGCGCTCGATCCTCCAAAGGTTCTCAACATGGAAGCCAAGCTGCCAATGACCGAAGATCCTGGTTTGGGTCTGGTTTTTGAAGCGCCCACCGCCGCCGTAGAAACCGCCGCCATCGGTCGCTGATCGTTTTGGAGAGGGGCTACCTGATGGGCAAACTGTAGAGGCGGGCATCGACCGCCCGGGGGGGCGGAGCTGTAGAGGCGGGCATCGACCGCCTGGGGGGCGGAGCTGTAGAGGCGGGCATTGACCGTCCGGGGGGGGCGGAGCTGTAGAGGCGGGCATTGACCGTCCGGGGGGGGGCGGGGCTGTAGAGGCGGGCAGTGACC